>CAUPYH010000006.1:0-40224 GCA_963515595.1 uncultured Eikenella sp.
TGCACAACTCGGTTTTACCCACGCCGGTCGGGCCTAGGAACAGGAAGCTGCCGTAGGGTTTGTTCGGATCGGCAAGGCCGGATCGGCTGCGGCGGATGGCGTCGGACACGGCACGCACGGCTTCATCTTGACCGACCACGCGGCGGTGCAATACTTCTTCCATTTTCAACAGCTTGTCGCGTTCGCCTTCCATCATTTTAGACACAGGAATACCGGTCATGCGCGATACGATTTCGGCCACTTCGTCCGCGCCGACTTCGGTGCGGAAGAGTTTGTTTTGTTTTTTGCCGTCGGCGTTGCTTTCCGCCGCCTGCAACTGTGCGCCCAATTTCGGCAACTCGCCGTATTCGAGTTCGGACGCGCGGGCGAAGTCGCCTTGGCGTTTGGCCTGCTCGATTTTGACTTTGATGTCGTCCATCTGTTTCTTGATGTCGGCAGTGCTGGAAGACGCGGCTTTTTCGGCTTTCCAGATTTCGTCCAAATCGGCGTATTCTTTTTGCAGGCCGTCGATTTCTTCGTCTATCAGTTCCAAACGTTTTTTGCTGGCGTCATCGCTCTCTTTGGCAACGTGCATTTTTTCCATTTTAAGCTGGATGATGCGGCGGTCGAGTTTGTCCATCTGCTCGGGTTTGCTGTCCAGCTCCATTTTGATGCGGCTGGCGGCTTCGTCAATCAAATCAATCGCTTTGTCGGGCAGGAAGCGGTCGGTAATGTAGCGGTCGCTCAATTCCGCGGCGGCAACGATGGCGGGGTCGGTGATGTCGATGCCGTGGTGGATTTCGTAACGCTCCTGCAAACCGCGCAGGATGGCGATGGTGTCTTCCACGCTGGGTTCGCCGACCAATACTTTTTGGAAGCGGCGTTCGAGTGCCGCGTCTTTTTCGATGTATTGGCGGTATTCGTCCAAGGTGGTCGCGCCGATGCAGTGCAGTTCGCCGCGTGCCAAAGCTGGTTTCAGCATATTACCTGCGTCCATTGCGCCGTCAGTTTTGCCCGCGCCGACCAAAGTATGGATTTCATCAATGAAAATCAGGGTGTTGCCGTCGTCTTTCGCCAAATCGTTCAACACGCCTTTCAGGCGCTCTTCAAATTCGCCGCGGTATTTCGCGCCGGCAATCAATGCCGCCAAATCCAAAACCAGCAGGCGTTTGTTGCGCAGGGATTCAGGCACTTCGCCATTGACGATGCGTTGCGCCAAGCCTTCGACGATGGCGGTTTTACCCACACCCGGCTCACCAATCAGCACGGGGTTGTTTTTGGTGCGGCGTTGCAGCACCTGAATGGCGCGGCGGATTTCGTCGTCGCGGCCGATAACGGGGTCAAGTTTGCCGTCGCGGGCGCGCTGGGTCAGGTCGAGCGTGTATTTTTTCAGAGCGTCGCGTTGGTCTTCGGCATTGGCATCATTCACGTTTTGTCCTCCTCGTACCGCGTCGATCGCGGCATTGATGTTTTGTTCGGTCGCACCGGCTTCTTTCAGGATTTTGCCGGTCGCATCGTTCTGCTGCACCAAGGCAAGCAGGAAAAGTTCGCTGGCGATATAGGCATCGCCGCGTTTGGTTGCCGCTTTGTCCATCAGGTTCAACACCGCCTGCAATTCGCGGCTGGGCAGAATATCGCCGCCCTGACCGGACACTTTCGGCAGGCTGTTTAAATGCTGCTGCAAACGCTGTTTCACCTGCGGCACGTTCACGCCCGCATGAGCCAAGAGCGCAGCGGCTCCGCTGTTTTGGTCGTCAAGCAGGGTTTTCAGCACGAAACCAGCTTCCAGATAGCTGCTGTCGGCAGCCAATGCCAAACTCTGAGCCTCTGCAAGGGCTTGCTGGAATTTGGCGGTTAGTTTGTCATATCGCATAATTTTTTCCTTTACATATTATTTTCTTGCCAGGCATATGGGTTTAGAGCAGATTTTGTCAAGACCTTTGCAAAACAATTTTATGAAATGTTGTTGCAATACGTTCAATCATCAGGCAACAAATGCTAAGATAGCCCCGTTTTAAAATCAGCAAATTCCCAATATGCCAGCCGCCCAGCGTATCCAAATCGACCTGCCGGAACACTTCTGTTTTGCAACCCGCATCACGGTAGAAGTCGGCCACCTCAATTATGGTAACCACCTCGCCAACGATGCCGTTTTGCGCATCGCCCATGAAGCCCGCCTGCGCTTTCTTACTGCACACGGCTGTACCGAAATCGACGCCTTCGGTGCCGGTCTGATTATGGCTGATGCTGCCGTACAATATCGCACCCAAGCATTTCATGGCGAGGAGCTGTTGGTTCAGGTAGCCTTAGGCGAAATTGGAAAGGCCGGCTTCCCGTTTTTCGCCAAACTCACCCGCCTCTCCGACCAGGCCGAAATCGCCCGTGTGCAATGCGGTATGGTGTTTTTTGATTACGCCACCCAGCGTATCGAACGCGCCCCCGCCGCCTTCCGCGCCCATTTTGCCCGCCACGGAGCAGCGCAATGAACGGCGGTTGGACAGCACAAATCGAAGCCTGGCTGCACAGCCTGCAACAACAAAATCACTCCCCACATACCCTAGCCGCCTACAGCCGCGATCTCGCCTGGCTGGCCGATTTTCAGCCGCAAAGCAAACTCGCCCGCCCCTTGTTCACCGCCGCCCTGCGCCAATTGGGCCAACAAAATCAACACCCCCGCAGCATCGCCCGCCGACTCAGCGCTTGGCGGCAGTTTTGCCGCTGGCTGGTGCAAACAGGCTACCTGAAAGCCGACCCGACCCACGGCCTAAAAGCCCCGAAAGCTCCTGAGCGCCTGCCTAAAGCCGTGCCGGCCGAGCCGCTCAACCAACTGCTCGACCAAGCCCCGGAAAACCCACTAGACAGCCGCGACCTCGCTATCTTCGAGCTACTCTACGGCAGCGGCCTGCGCCTGGCCGAAGCCTCTGCCCTCAACCTGGCCGACCTCAACCTGCAAAGCGGCTGGGTGGCCGTTACCGGCAAAGGTCGCAAACAGCGCCACCTACCCCTTACTGCCCAAAGCATCCGTGCCCTCGAAGGCTACCTGAAAATCCGCACCGCCGCGCCCGGCGAAACCGCCCTGTTCACCGGCCGCACCGGCCGCCGCCTCGGCGCGCGCCAAATCCAGAAACGCCTGCAACAATTCGCTGCTCACCATGGCAGCCGACACCTCAGCCCCCATATGCTACGCCACAGCTACGCCAGCCATCTGCTGCAAAATGCCCGCGACATCCGCGCCGTGCAAGAGCTGCTCGGCCACAGCCAGCTGGCCACCACCCAACACTACACCAAGCTGGATTTCGACCATCTTGCCCGTGTATACGACGATGCCCACCCGCGCGCCAAACGTCGACAAGGTAAAGCTGAAACAGTGCAAGGACAGGATAACGAAGACAAAATAGAGAAATAGTGTTGCTGGTCAGCCAGCGTGCAATATAACAAAAGGCTACCTGAAAAAATTTCAGGTAGCCTTTTCTGAAGTTTAGCCAATGGCAGAGTCGCACTCCAGCAAGCAATCAGCCCAGTGTTCTGTTCTGCTCAATTTCCTGCTTTTTGCGCTCCAGAATGCGCTCGATTTCCTCTTCGCGGCGCTGACGCTCGATTTCTTGCTCGATGCGACGGTTGCGGAAAAAGAAGAAAGCCACCACGCTAGCTAAAATTAGGGCTAATAAAACCAAAAACATATTCACCACTCCTCTTAAGTTCTCAAATATCGGGCAGACATTTCTACATACTCAGAAATGCCGCCTGACACTTTTCGACAGTTTGCCTTATTTGGCTTTTTTTGCCTTTTTGCTATCGTCGCCGCCTTGCAGGCGGTCGGCAATAAAGCCTTGGATCAGCTCGCGCTTTTCCCAGAAAAAGGTTTGCATTTTGCCCAAGGAGTAAATCCTGCGTACCATGCCGGGCAGTCCGGCATGCACGATGGCGGCAATTTCATTGTTGCTGGCCTCTTCGGCCATGGCCTGCTCCAGCGTGAGCTTTTTCTCAGTGAGGTAGTCTTGCAGCTGCTTTCTCACATAGTTGTTGATTTCAAACTGTTTAATCATGGTTCATTTCCTTATATCGTTTTCCCGTGCACAAAGCATTAGTGCGTGAATGGAGTACTACAAGCAAAATTCTTGCCAAACCGGCCGACAGCGCTCGGGCAGTGGTGGGCAGGCGCCGAGGCGACCGCTGCCGAAGTCGCCTATGCGATGGAAATCACTGCCGGCGCTGGCCAGAAAGCCGTATTGCTCAGTGAGGCGGGCATAGTTGAGGCGGTCGTTCAAGTCGGTCGTGCTGCTGTGTACCTCAATAGCCTGCCCACCCAGCGCTTTAAATTCAGTGAATAAATTACGTTGCGCGGTGGCGGAGAGACCATAGCGAATGGGGTGAGCGACAACTGCAATGCCACCTGCACCCAAAATGGCAGCCACAGCTTCTTCGAGCGTAGCCCATTCATGCCTCACATAGCCGGGCTTGCCATCACCCAAATATTTTTTAAAAGCCTGCTGTTTGTTGCGCACATGGCCTTGTTCCATCAGCCATTGCGCCAGATGGGTGCGGCTGGCCATTTCACGGTTTGGCACCAGCGCGAGTGCGCCCTCACAGGCACCGGCGAGGCCTTTTTTTTCAAGCTTTTCCGCCATACGCAGAAAACGCTCCAACCGACCGCGGCGCAGCCTAGCCAGCAGGTTTTGTAGCACGGTATCGGTTTCATCGAAATTGAGACCGACAATATGAATGGTACGTTTGCGCCAACTCACGGAGATTTCCACGCCGTTTATCAGCCGAATGCCCAAGGCTTCCGCTTCCTGCCGTGCTTCGGCCAGACCGCCGGTATGGTCGTGGTCGGTAAGCGCGAGCAAGGTGCAACCATTGGCGTGTGCCAGTTTCACCACTTCGCGTGGTGGCAGAGCACCATCTGAAACATTGGAATGGCAGTGTAAATCTATCATCTAATCAGCTAATTGGTATGACATGAAGGCTACCTGAAAAACCAAAATAGGTTTTCAGGTAGCCTTTGGGCTTAGGGGACGAGTTTGTCCACGCCGCCCAAATAGGGGCGCAAGGCAGCAGGGATGCTGATGCTGCCATCGGCGTTTTGGTGGTTTTCCAGCACCGCCACTAAGGTACGACCTACTGCCAAGCCGGAACCGTTCAAGGTATGCACCAGGCGATTTTTACCATCTTCATCTTTGAAGCGGGCTTTCATGCGGCGGGCTTGGAAATCTTCGCAGTTGGAGCAGCTGGAGATTTCGCGATAGGTATTTTGCGCGGGCACCCACACTTCCAAATCGTAGGTTTTGGCGGCGCCAAAGCCCATATCGCCGGTACACAGAGTAATAACGCGGTAAGGCAGTTCGAGCAGTTGCAGGATGCGCTCGGCGTGGCCGACCATTTCTTCCAGTGCGGCGTAGGAGTGGTCGGGGTGAGCAATTTGCACCATTTCTACCTTGTCAAATTGGTGCTGGCGGATAAGGCCGCGCGTGTCTTTGCCGTGCGAGCCTGCTTCGCTACGGAAGCAGGGCGAGTGGGCGGTGAGTTTGATAGGCAAGGCATCGGCAGGCAGGATGCGCTCACGAACGGTGTTGGTCAGAGTTACTTCGGCTGTGGGAATGAGGTACTGCTTGGTTTTGCTCTCATCACCACCGCGGATAACATGGAACAAATCTTCACCAAATTTGGGCAGCTGGCCAGTGCCGATGAGGGTGCTATCGCTGACGATATAAGGGGTGTAGCACTCGGTGTAGCCGTGCTGCTGGGTGTGGGTATCGAGCATAAATTGCGCCAATGCACGGTGCAGGCGGGCAACCTGACCTTTCATCAGGCTGAAGCGGGCACCGGAAAGCGCAGCAGCGGTTTCAAAATCGAGGCCGAGCTTTTCGCCCAAGTCCACATGGTCTTTGATTTCGAAATCAAATTGACGCGGAGTACCTACGCGGCGCACTTCCACGTTTTCAGTTTCATCTTTGCCGGCCGGCACGCTCTCGTGTGGCAAATTCGGGATACCTAGCAGCAAGGCATCGATTTGTGCCTGTACGGCTTGGTAGTCGGTATCAGCCTGTTCCAAATCGGTTTTGATTTGTGCTACTTCGGCCATAGCTGCTTCGGCTTCGGCATGTTTGCCCTGCCCTTTGAACGCACCGATTTGTTTGGACACACTGTTGCGTCGGGATTGCAGCTCTTCGGTACGCATTTGCAGAGCCTTACGCTGCGCTTCCAATGCGTCGAAGGCGGCAGAATCAAAAACAAACCCGCGTTGCGCCAGTTTGGCGGCTACAGCGGCGGCATCAGTACGGAGAAGTTGGATATCTAGCATGACTTATGTCCTGTAAAGAGAATTTGGCTATATTGTAAACGCGGTGTATAGGAAAGGCTACCTGAAAAATGCCTTGCCTTTTTCAGGTAGCCTTCGAATGGACGCTCTCTTACTTAGCCGCAGGCTGCGAGGCGGCAGAAGCTGCACTGGCTGAGGAAGCAGCAGCTGGTGCGGGAGCGGATGCTGTTGCCGCTGTAGGTTTGGCGGCGCCGTTCGGATTGGCTTTACCCCACACATAGGCAGTCAAGATATGGATTTTGTTATCATCCAAGAAGCCTTCCCATGCCGGCATTTGGCTGTGGCGACCGTTAGTAATGGTTTCCACAATGGCTCTTTCGCTGCCACCCCACAACCAAACTTTATCAGTCAGGTTCGGGCCGGCACCCTGTACGCCTTGGCCTTTATCGCCGTGGCAAACGAAGCAGTTGGCGGGCGGACCGTGGAAGATGGCATCACCACGTTTAGCACGTTCTTCATCATGCGATGCGCCGGAAAGAGACAGTACATAATGAGCAGCGTTTTTCACGCCTTCCTCACCCAAGGCAGGACCCCAAGGCGCCATAATGCCAACACGGCCTTTGGCGATGGTTTGCCGGATTTGCTCAGGTGAGCCGCCCCACAACCAGTCGTTGTCGGTGAGGTTGGGGAAACCGGTTTGACCTTTGGCATCTGAGCCGTGACATTGGATACAGTAGGTGTCGAACAGGTTTTTACCGAAGCGTTGCGCCTGCGGGTCTGCTGCTACTTGCTCCACCGGCATATCGGCAAATTTGCCATACACGGGAGCAAACTGAGCATTGGCAGTCTCCATTTCTTTCTCGTACTGATTGCTACTGGTCCAACCAAATGAGCCTTTGTAGTCGCCCAAACCAGGATAAACATACAGGTAGCCAATGGAGAACAGCCAAATCAGGATGTAGAGATAAAACCACCAGCGAGGCAGCGGATTGTTATATTCCTCGATGCCGTCCCAGCTGTGGCCAGTGGTTTTTACATCTTCGCCTTTGGCTGGTAGCTTAACCTTATTTTGCGACAAAATTAGCCATATCAGCCCAATAAAGCTGATCACGACGATGCCGGCGATATAGTAGTTCCAAAAATTGCTAGTAAAGTGGGATGTATTCATTATTGTGCTCCGTTGTCTGACTGACGGGAGGTTTCAATTCGGCTGTCGGCCTCTTCCGATGGCACATTGTCATCATCGTTCACAATCCGCCACCCTTCGTCTTGATAGTGTTCTTTGCCTTTACGGCTAAATACAACCCATACGATGCCAAAAAACACTATGCCAACGAGGAAGGGCGAAATCTGAGACCAAATGATGGGCGCGCTCATAAGACAGCCTAATATTATTGTTGTTTTTGGATATTGTTGTTTTTCAGTGCCAAACCCAAGCCTTGCAGATAAGCGATGACCGCTTCCATCTCGGATTTGCCTTCCACCTGCGCCGGAGCAGCGGCGATTTCCTCATCGCTATAAGGCACACCTACCCTGCGCAGGGCACGCATATGGCTAGCCACCGTTTCACCATCCACACGGTTTCTTGCCAACCACGGGAAAGCAGGCATATTGGAATCTGCCACTACTTGGCGCGGATTAATCAGGTGGCGGCGGTGCCATTCATCGGAATAGCGGCCACCCACGCGAGCCAAATCAGGACCGGTACGCTTGGAACCCCACTGGAACGGGTGGTCGTACACCGATTCACCGGCCACAGAATAATGGCCATAGCGCTCGGTTTCAGCACGGAAGGGGCGGATCATTTGGGAGTGGCAGTTGTAGCAGCCTTCACGGATATAAATATCTCGGCCAGCCACCTGAAGCGCAGTATAAGGCTTCACGCCTGGGATGGGCTGAGTGACAGTTGGGCTGAAAAACAGCGGTACAACCTCAACAAACAACCCAACGCTGATCAGCAGAAAGGTAAACACAATCAGGTAGCCTACTTTTTCTTCGGCAAGTTTTTGCAGTTGCATTTTGGTAGCCTGTTCTTGATTTCTATTGATTTTATAGCTTTAGTGCTGTTGGTTCTGTGTGAGAGCAGGAATAGCAGCATCCACCGGCTTGCCTGCTACTGCAGTGCGGTAAACGTTGTATGCCATCAATACCATACCCACCAGATACAACAGACCACCCGATAAGCGGATCAGATAAAAGCGCATGCTTTCACGAACCGAGGCAACGAAATCAGGATTGGTAAGCGTACCGTCTTCGTTCAGCGCGCCCCACATCAAGCCCTGCATCACACCGGCAATCCACATGGAGGCGATATACAGCACAATGCCCACTGTGCCAATCCAGAAATGCGCTTCCACCATTTTGGTGCTGTACATTTCCTTCTGACCGAACAGGCGCGGGATTAGATAGTAAATCGAGCCCATGGTAACAAAACCTACCCAGCCCAGAGCACCAGCGTGCACATGGCCAACCGTCCAGTCGGTGTAGTGGCTCAGGGCGTTTACGGTTTTAATCGACATCATCGGGCCTTCAAAGGTAGACATACCATAGAAGGAAAGAGAAACCACGAGGAATTTAAGAATCGGGTCGGTACGCAGTTTATCCCACGCTCCAGAAAGGGTCATGATGCCGTTGATCATGCCACCCCAAGAGGGCACAAACAGAATCAGCGACAACACCATACCCAAAGACTGCGTCCAATCTGGCAGCGCAGTGTAGTGCAGATGGTGAGGGCCGGCCCACATATAGGTGAAAATCAACGCCCAAAAGTGCACCACAGACAAGCGGTATGAGTACACAGGGCGACCTGCTTGTTTAGGCACGAAGTAATACATCATGCCCAAGAAGCCAGCGGTGAGGAAGAAGCCCACGGCGTTGTGGCCATACCACCATTGCACCATGGCATCAATCGCACCGGCATAGATGGGATAGGAGGTCAAATCAAACCAGCCGGCAGGCACAGCCAAGCTGTTAACAACATGCAACAGTGCCACAGCCAGAATGAATGCGCCGTAAAACCAGTTGGCCACATAAATATGTTTTACTTTACGTTTAGCGAGCGTGCCGAAAAACACAATGGCATAAGCCACCCAAACCAGGGTAATCAAAATATCAATCGGCCAAACCAATTCGGCATATTCTTTGCCTTGCGTATAGCCCATTAATAGAGTAACCGCCGCCAGCACAATTACCAGCTGCCAGCCCCAAAAGGTAAAGGCTGGGAGCCAGCCGCCATACAAGCGGGCGTTACAAGTGCGCTGCACCACATAATAAGATGTGGCGATCAGGCCGCAGCCGCCGAATGCAAAAATAACAGCATTGGTGTGTAGCGGGCGGATACGGCCGAAGTGAAACCACGGCCCCACTTCAGACAAATTCAGCTGCGGGAAATAGAGCTGCGCCGCAGCAATTACCCCAACCAACATCCCAACCACACCCCAAACCACTGTCATCACGGCAAACTGCCGCACTACTTTGTAGTTATAGGTTTGTGTTTCCATGAAAAACCTCCATAAAGATGGCTGTACTCTTCTTCAACACCGGTTCAGCCAAACCCATGCAGGCCGGCACATCCGATTTTCTTAATTTATATAGAAAGAAACCACCGCAAGCCATACAGCGATAGACTGCGCGCAGTTTAAGCGGTATATTTTAAAGCAAAACACACACTATAACCACAAAAATACACACATCTTTTCATTTTTAGCAAAACAGGCTACCTGAAAACGTCATATCCCTTTCAATCAAAACCGAATAAATAAATGCCTCACTACACCATTACCCCGCTACCCAAACAACATCTCTTCCATGTTTGCCTGCGTTTCAGCCACCACGGCAGCCAACCCGTTCTCCTCACCTTACCCAACTGGGTGCCCGGTAGCTATATGATTCGTGAGTTTGCCCGGCACATCGTCCGCATTGAAGCCAGCTGCAACGGCCAAGCTGCCGATTTACAAGCTATCAGCAAAAATATCTGGCAGGCCGAAGAAAATACACCCGGCGACTGGATCATCGAATACGATGTTTATGCTTTCGATCTCTCCGTGCGCGGTTGCTATTTAGATAGCGAACGCGCTTTCTTCGACGGCGCCGCCCTGTTTTTTCAGGTAGCCTCACACACTGAAGAGCCACACCAAGTCGAACTCTGTTTCCCCAGCCAATGGCAAACCGCCACCGCCCTGCCCAAATTGGATAACCACCTCTACCAAGCAGACAGCTACCGCCACCTCATCGACTGCCCGCTGGAAGCCGGCACCCTCGAAATTCTCGAATTCACCGCCGAGGGCATTCCGCACCGCATCGTCCTCAGCGGCCACTACCCCAACTTCGACCGCCAACGCCTGCTGGCCGACACCCAAGCTATCTGCACCGCCCAACTCCAATTCTTCCCCAACCCCGCCCCATTTGCGCACTACACCTTCCTGCTGCATCTGGGCGACCACGTCTACGGCGGCCTCGAGCACACATCATCCACCGCCCTGCTCGCCGACCGCAGTTGGCTACCTGAAAACAACCTTGCCGAAACCTCCGACAACTACACCCAGCTACTCGGCCTGATTTCCCACGAATACTTCCACGCCTGGAACGTTAAATCCATCAAACCTGCCGCCCTCGCCCAATCCGACCTCAACCAAGAAGCCTACACCGAGCTTTTATGGGCATTCGAAGGCATCACCTCCTATTACGACGACCTATTCCTCGTACGCAGCGGCCGGATCAGCCCTACCACCTATCTCGAAATATTGGCCAAAACCATCACCCGTGTGCACCGCAACCCCGGCCATCTCCGGCAAACCCTAGCCCAATCCAGCTTCCACGCCTGGGACAAATACTACAAACAAAACGAAAACAGCCCCAACGCCATCACCAGCTACTACCAGCAAGGTGCCCTCGCCGCCCTCTGCCTCGACCTATGCATACGCCAACAAAGCCGGCACAGCCTCGACAGCATCATGCAAGCCCTCTATCAAGACTGGCTGACCAGAAAACAACCGCTGCATGAAGCCGAATGGGAAGCGCTTGCCCAATCCATCACCGGCCTAGACTTGCGCAGCCTGTTCAACCAACTCATCCGCAGCACCCAGCCACTGCCGCTCAATACTGTCCTTGCCCATGCCGGCCTCCGCCTGCACTGGCTACCCCTGCCGCCCTCACATAACGGCGGCTGCGGGCCGCTACCCCCTACTCTACCAGCCAATGACTTCGGCGCCCGCTTCCAACAAAACGGCAGCGACATCACCCTCAGCCACGTACTCAACGGCAGCTGTGCCGAACAAGCCGGCCTAGTTCCCGGAGACCGCATCATCGCCATCAACGGCTACGCCGCCAATGATTTCGCTACCCAATGGCAGCAACAAAAAACCGGCAGCCAAGTCAAGCTACACTACTTCCGGCACGGCGTATTGCACCACACCACCGCCCCCGTACAACCCGCCACTGCCAATACCGCTTGGCTAACCATCGAAAATCCAGCTGCACTGCAAGCTTGGCTACAAATATAAAAATGCAGCCATTTTTCAGGTAGCCTGCGCTATGGCAGCTCACAGCGAAATCTACTGTGGATAGGCATAATGCACAGATTGCCACACAATCTGCCGCCCTGTTCTACAGATTTTCTCACATACCCCAGCATTCGCTTGATTTCTAAAAAGTAATTAGCGATAATCCGCAACTTAGTAACTTAGAGGTAAACCCAATGACACTCACCAAAGCAGAATTAGCCGATATTCTGGTAGAAAAAGTCAGCAATATCAGCAAGAACGACGCAAAAGAAATCGTTGAACTATTCTTCGAAGAAATCCGTGCCACTTTAGAACGCGGCGAAGAAATCAAAATTTCCGGCTTCGGCAACTTTCAACTACGCGACAAACCGCAGCGCCCAGGCCGCAACCCCAAAACCGGCAAAGAAGTTCCGATTACCGCCCGTCGGGTGGTAACCTTCCACGCCAGCCAAAAACTCAAAGGCATGGTGGAACACCACTATGGCAAACAAAACTGAACGCGCCCTGCCGCCCATTCCGGTTAAACGCTATTTCAGCCTGGAAGAGTTATGCTATCTGGCCGATATCCAGCCCGAGCAATTCTTCCAATGGCAGCAAGATAATGGCGTAGTGATCGGCCATGGCGGTAACCAATACACCCGGCAAGATGTGGTGAAAATCCGCAAATTAAGCGGCAGTTTCCCCACCTACATCGACCGTTTCAATCTAAACGGCCACGACAGCCTAAACCGCCCCGCGGCCACTGCTGAAGAAGTTCGGCAGGATTTGCAGGTTGTTTTAGAAAAAATCGAAGCAGCCCTTGCCAAGCCGCAAAAAACAGCTTAAAATTACTTTCTTTCGGAAGTCGGAGTGTGGCGCAGTCTGGTAGCGCACTTGCATGGGGTGCAAGGGGTCGAAGGTTCGAATCCTTTCACTCCGACCAAAAATCCAAAGGCTTAACCAAAATGGTTAAGCCTTTTCTTATTATCTCTTCATACAGCATTGCCTACCCTGATTACTCACAGCCTCTACTTATATCCAAGTTTATAAACCTACTAAAGGCTATCTGAAAACGAACGCAGTGAGTTTCGCTAAAACATGATCCGCAACAAAACTAAAACGAGTTTTGGCACAGCCTAAGCTGAGTTGCCACGAAGTTAAAACCAGATTTTCAAAGGAAGGCCAATTTCTAAAAAGCAAAACGAGCAAAGCAAGTCTCACTAAAATTCTTAAGCCTCCCCCTTCAACATCCGATAAAAATGGATACACCAGCCGATATCTCCCCATGTGAAGGTTCCACCAAAAAGGCTACCTGAAATTTTCAGGTAGCCTTTTTGGTGTACTCAAACATTTAAACCTTATTGGTCCACAAACGCGCGTTCAATCAGATAATCACCGCGCTGCCCCATTTTGGGCGACACAGTAAGACCGAAGCTGTTGAGCACATCACTGGTGTCTTTGAGCATGGCCGGGCTGCCGCACAACATGGCGCGGTCATCTTGCGGATTAATCGGCGGCAGGCCGATATCCTCGAACAGTTTGCCGCTCCGCATCAAATCGGTAAGTCGGCCTTGGTGTTCGAATTCCTCTCGGGAAACAATGGGGTAGTAAATCAGTTTCTCGCGAATCATTTCGCCCAAGTATTCGTGGTTAGGCAGCTCTTGGGTGAAGCGGTCATAGTAAGCGAGGTCTTTTTTATAGCGCACACCATGCACGAGAATGACTTTTTCAAATTGCTCATACACTTCCGGGTCTTTGGTAATACTCAAGAACGGCGCGATGCCGGTACCGGTGGAGAGCAGATAGAGGTGTTTTCCGGGGTTTAAATCGCCGCAAATCAGAGTGCCGGTGGGCTTTTTGCTGATGAGCACTTCGTCGCCGACTTTAAGGTGCTGCAAGCGGCTGGTGAGCGGGCCATCCGGCACTTTAATGCTGAAAAATTCGAGATGCTCTTCCCAGTTGGCGGAAGCCACACTGTATGCACGCATCAGGGCTTTGCCGTCCACCAACAGGCCGACCATGACGAATTGCCCGTTTTCAAAACGCAGGCTGTCGTCGCGGGTGCAGGTGAAGGTGAAATAGGCGTCGGTCCAGTGGTGTACGGACAGGACTTTTTGTGTGTTGAAGGCTGCCATATTGTCTTTCTGAATAAAGTGAACCCGCACGGCGGCGGAAAAATTTGCGAATTATAGCATTGTGTTGGCAGGGATAGGAGTTTTATTGCGAACGATTTTGATTAAGCAGCTATCTAGTTTTGGCCAAGCCCATCCCTTTCGCTTTTGCTCCGTTGCAACCTCGTTTGAGCTTCGTTGAGGCTTACGCTTTAGCGAAACTCACTGCATCCGTTTTAACAAAACTCACTGCGTTCGTTTTAGCGAAACTCACTACGTTCGTTTTCAGGTAGCCTACTCAATGCCGGTACTGTTGTTGCTGCCGGTGACGAAACTGCCACGGTGCCTGTGGAGAAGCTTGCCGCCATAGGCCGAGCCGCTGGTTTTTGGCTTGTGCTTCCGCTTCGGCATAGGTGGCATATTCGGCCTCACTCTGCCACTCCCGGGCATAACGGCGGTAGTGCCAGGCGCAGCCGTCGGCCACCTGCTGCCAGTTGATATCACGGCCGTTCAGGCGGATTTGTGCCACTTTGCGGCCGTAGCGGTCGGTATCCACGATTGCGGCCTGCACTTGCCGATACAGCACTTGTTCGACCAAACGGTCGCGGCAGGCTTTGCCGTGGGCTTGCTCCAATTCCGGCGCATCAATGCCGGCAAGGCGGATTTTATGTCGGTGGCCAGAGACATCTTGCAGATGCAGCGTATCACCGTCCCACACGCGCACCACTTCGCCGCTGATGGAGTTGCTCCTGGCAGGTTCAGCACTGGCAGGCAAGGTAGAACAGGCGGCCAGCAGCATGGCACAGCCAACCATACCAATGTTGGCGGAGTTTGCTTCACTCGTTTTAGCTCCACAGAAACTCACTGCCTTCGTTTTAGCGAAACTCACTGTGTTCGTTTTAGCGAAACTCACTGTGTTCGTTTTCAGGTAGCCTCTGGCCAGCGAAAGGGATAACTGACATTTCATCGCGTTAAAACCCGGCACGTATTTTGGCTGCCAGTTGCCGCAAAGCTTGGGCACGGTGGCTGAGTTGGT
This sequence comes from uncultured Eikenella sp., assembly GCA_963515595.1. Taxonomy (GTDB): domain Bacteria; phylum Pseudomonadota; class Gammaproteobacteria; order Burkholderiales; family Neisseriaceae; genus Eikenella. The sequence continues at coordinate 14,866 of CAUPYH010000006.1, forward strand.
TTTTGGTGTCCGGCGTGAGCTGGGCAGCGGTTTGCTGCAAATCGGGCAGGTAGAAATGCGGGTCGTAACCAAAGCCGTTGCTCCCGGCAGCCTGTTCCTGCCATTGCCCGTGCCATACGCCTTCGGCAATCAGCGGCTGCGGGTCATCCGCGTGGCGTACCAAAACCAGCACGCAAACGTAATACACGGCACGGTTGGCCTGCGCGACCAAATCAGCACTCAGTTTGGCATTGTTGGCTGCATCAGAACGCGGTTCCGCTCCAGCATAGCGTGCGGAGAACACCCCCGGCGCGCCGTTTAGGGCGGGAGCGCAAATGCCGCTATCGTCGGCCAGCGCGGGCAGGCCGCTATGTCGGCTGGCATGTCGAGCCTTGGCCAGCGCGTTTTCCACAAAACTCACATGTGACTCCGGGCATTCGGGCACGGCAAAATCCGACTGTGGCCGCACCTTCCAGCCAAGATCGGCAAACAGAGCATTGAATTCACACAGTTTCCCAGCATTGCCGCTGGCTAATACCAATTCTTTCACGAAACCTCCTTGTCGACCGCTTGAGCTTCGCTTTCCGGCAGCTGAGAAGTAGCCTGCTGCATTTGTTGGGCGGCAATCAGCTGCTTTTCGCGCAAAAACTTGGCTAGCGACGCCATCTGCCCGGCTACACACAAAAAGGCGGCCAGGAAGCAAGCCACGGCAGCGATAGAGTGTTTCAAAATAAACAAAACATTGCCGGCAAGCAGCAACAGAATAAACAAAATGGTGAATAGCGCGGTAAGTTTCAGGTAGCGTCTGGTTTTATTCATAGTGGTATGAGAGATAAGAAGCTAGGGAGGAGTGCCTAAAATATTGGAAGTTCTATAGATAAAAAGGGAATACAAACTATCGCTTACATTTAAACAATATTAAAGTTTTGAGATACCTGCTAAGGTGTGTATGCCACCAACATGGTAAACAACGGGCAACAGGAACGTTTCGGCTATGTTTAGTTAATTTTCGGTTACGGAGCACAACCAAACTGATCGTCCTACTCTAACTCCACTGAATCTTATATTTTCAGGTAGCCTAATTGCACACGATAAGGCTACCTGAAATATCATTTTGCTAGCGGCTTCTTTTCCCTATCTGCCTTAACCAATAAGCACAGAAGCAGCCTTTAATCTGCATTAAAGGCTGCTTTCTCATTGCATTATTAGCGTAGCTCGTTATACAGGCGGCTCAGCCAGGTTTGTGCATCTGCGCCTTGGTAAGGGCTGCCATCCTTGTTGGACAACACCAACTGGCTGGCATTGTTGCCTCGCGGCTGTACGGCCACCACAAATTCGGGCCGTGCCTGCGGCTCGGCAGGTTTACTGCTGCGGCCAAACAGGCGGCCGAAGAAACCGGGCTGCTCAGTACGCACGGCTTCGCCTTCGGCAGGGGCTACCTGAACCAAATAGGCTTGGCGCTGGGTGTTTTGAGCGGTAACACTCAGACCAATACGGTCGAGCGCGAGGCCGACGCGGCGCCAATTACGGGCTTGGTCGCCACGCAAAATCAGATGGCCGTTTTCCAATGTGGCCAAATCTCCACTGCGCGGAGCGGCAGATTGCTGTTGCTTCAGCGCTTGTTCAATCTGCTGTTCGTCCGCACCCAAATACTGCATGAAACGGCCGAGCAAGGCGGCTTCCAAAGCGGTATCACGCTGCGAGGGCTGCCACATGGTGGTGTCTTTGTTGCGGTCGGCATAAGTTTCCTTCATGCCGCGATGGGTGAAGAATACATCGGTACCACCTTTGCTGTTGCGCTCGAGGCGGATGGTAAATTTGTCGCGCTCGCCAGTGGAATATACACCGCCCAGGCCAACGCGTTCAAACAGGCGGCGCAGGCCGTCTTGCGGCAGTTTGGCGCGGTTTTCCGCCCAATCGGTTTCCATCAGGCCGATACCCGGCTCTTCACGGGCAATCACGAAGCCCTGCTCTTGCCAGAAAGCGTGCAAGAGCGGCCACACTTCGGCCGGGTTTTTGTTGGCAATGTTCAGCCAACGCTCACCACCTTCTCGCTGCATGGTGATGTTTTTCACCTCAGCCAACACCGGCGAACCCGCTTTGTTGGCAGCAGCCTGCTGGCCGCGGGCCACATCGCTGGCCCGCACTGAGCCGCTGGCGGGCAGGTTGTATACATTACCTTGCGAAGGGTTGTCTAAATCGGGCGGCACTTCCAAGCTCACCACTTTGCGGTTTTCAGTTTGGTAGTCCAGCTTTGGCGTTTCGGTTTTAGTAGCGCAACCGGCCACCAGACTGGCCATCAACAAGGCGGCGGGCAGTTTGAATACGTTCATGCAGCTATGTCCTTCAGGGTTGAAACTTGTAATTAAATCCAATTAAATCAGTTGCAGTTTTTGCAATGCAGCGCTCACTCGTGCCTGACCGGTTTCGCTCAGGCTGACCATCGGCAAGCGTACGGCACGTCCACACAAACCCAGTTTTTCCAGCGCCCATTTCGGCGCAGCTGGGCTGGGTTCACAAAACATTTCTTGATACAGCGGCACCAGTTTGGCGTTCAGCACACGGGCCTCGGCCAGATTACCGGCCAATGCGGCACGGCACATATCGGCAAACAGCTTGGGCGCCACGTTACCGGCTACGGTAATCACACCGTGTGCGCCGCACAGCATGGCGGCCATGCCGGTGGGGTCATCGCCAGAATAGATGGCAAAATCTTCAGGCACGCGGTTAATCAGATCCACCATGCGGCCAATGTCGCCACTGGCCTCTTTGATGCCGATGATGTTGGGGATTTCAGCCAAACGCAGCACGGTGTCGTTGTTCATGTTGACCACAGTGCGGCCGGGCACGTTGTACACAATCATCGGAATATCCGCCGCTTCGGCAATAGCAGCGAAGTGGCGGTAGATGCCTTCCTGCGGCGGTTTATTGTAGTACGGCACCACAGACAGCGTGGCATACGCACCGGAGCCAACTGCCGCACGAGACAGCTCGATGGCTTCGCTGGTGCTGTTCACACCGGTACCGGCGATTATCGGGATGCGGCCGTCGGCAAAACGGATGGCTGCCTCGATCACTTCAATCTTTTCCGGCACGCTGAGCGTGGTGCTCTCGCCGGTGGTACCAACGGCGACAATGGCATCCGTGCCGTTGGCAACATGCCAATCAATCAGGCGTTGGAATTGTTCGTAGTGGACACTACCATCTTCACGCATCGGAGTGATGATGGCGACAAGACTACCGGTTAGCATAGCTCAATCTTTATTTGGAGGGTGGTCGAAAACGGGGCGATTGTAGCCTATTTTGCCGGCTTGTGCGAAATATTGCATAGATTAAAACTTGCTTGCCGGAATTATCTCCCAAGTGCCGGCAATATGGATTTAGCAAACAGATTGAGTATGATAAACGAAGGCATTAACTGCTTTCAGGTAGCCTTTGCGGCATACAATTAGGCTACCTGAAAATATAGCCGAATAATTTTCAGCTAGCCTCCGCTAGGCAGCCATCACTATAGGCTGCCTGAAAATGGGCTTGACCCTTGGCAAAGAAAAACAGGCAGAAACAGTAAAGCAAGGTTAATCGGTTTTACTCGTCAAGCGGAAAAGGTTTATAGTCTCAGCTCCTACCTCACACAACCAAGGAGTATTTTTATGAGCAATTTTGATGAAATCGTAGGCAAAGTAAAAAAAGAAGTGGGCGACACCATCGGCAACAGCAAGCTGCAGGCTGAAGGCCTGATTCAAGAAGGCGTGGGTAAAGCCAAAGAAGCCATTGCTGACGTGGAAAAACAAGCAGCCGATGTGCTGGAAAAAGGTAAAAAAACTGCTGAAGAACTGATGACTGAAGCCAAAGACAAGGCTGAAGGACTGATTAACGACATTAAAAGCAAGTTTTAATTAAACAGGCACAACAGTCTTGCTCTACTAAACAAAGGCTATCTGAACAAATTTCAGGTAGCCTTTGCCGTTTGGCGCTCTCCGACGGAGGGTTTATAATGTTATTCCTTAATTTTGCAAGCCAGATGAAAGCAGATCATGATTGGTTCTTATCGAAAAATCCTGTTGGGCATCTTTGCCGTGGCGGCGGTGTGCACGGCGATGTCGTTGTATATGCAGTATGGGCGGGGCATGGATCCGTGCGTGATGTGCATTATCCAGCGGGTATCGATTATTTTCGTGGGGCTGCTTTCGCTGCTCTCTATGCTGTTGCCGCTGAAGCGCCGTTGGGCGCGGACGGTAGCGGCAATGCTGATAAGCATTCCGGCGCTATGGGGCGGCTGGACGGCCATCAGTCAGCTGTATCTGCAAAGCCTGCCCCTGGAACAGCAACCTTCCTGCGGGGCGCCATGGACTTTCCGCTTGCAGGGTGCGCCGCTGTTTGATTGGTATGAGCCGATTATCCGCGGCTACGGCCAATGCGGTACAGTGGAATATTTCTTGAGTGTGCCGTTTGCCTGGTGGTCACTGCTGGCTTGTGCGTTTATCTTGCTCGGCCTGTGGGGCGGCTGGTGGGTGATGCGCCATCATGAAATATCGGAATAGAAGTTTTCAGGTAGCCTGTTGCAATATGCAGGCTACCTGAAATTTTGGGATTGATTAAATGGAAGGCTGGCTGAACATTTCAGGCAGCCTTAATGCGTGCTAATCCGGCTTATTGGCCGGCATACCAGCATTGCAATCCAATCCATGCAACACTTGCCTGCAAACATACTAAAAGGCTACCTGAAAGATTTCAGATAGCCTTTCCTTTTACTCCTATGCAGCAGCGTTAAAGCACACTCGACAGGCTTTCGGCAGCTTCTGCCTGTTGCGCCTGTTGCTCTTGCTGTTCGTGGAACTGCATACGGTAGAGGTCGGCGTAGCGGCCGCCTTTGGCAAGCAGCTCGGCATGTTTGCCCTGCTCTACAATCCGGCCTTCGTGCATCACCACAATCTTATCAGCCTGCTCGATGGTAGAGAGGCGGTGTGCCACCACTAAAGTGGTACGCTGCTGCATGAGTTTATCGAGTGCGGATTGCACCAGGCGTTCGGATTTGGTGTCGAGCGCGCTGGTGGCTTCGTCCAAAATCAGGATAGGCACGTTTTTCAACAGGGCGCGGGCGATGGCGATACGCTGGCGCTGGCCGCCGGAGAGTTTGAGGCCGTTTTGGCCGATTTCGGTTTGCAAACCCTGCGGCATGGCAGAGATGAATTCCCAGGCGTTGGCGGCTTTGGCTGCTGCTTCAATATCGGCAGGGTCGGCATCGAAACGGCCGTAGGCGATGTTTTCGGCCACCGTGCCGTTAAACAACACCACGTCTTGGCTCACCAGCGCCATTTGTTTGCGCAGGGAGGCCATGCTGTACTCGCGGATGTCGCGCCCGCAGATACGCACTTCGCCCGCAGCGGGATCGAAGAAGCGCGGCAATAGGTTGGCCAGCGTGGTTTTACCACAGCCGGACGCACCCACCAAGGCCACTACGCTGCCATTGGGGATGTGCAGATTGATGTTGTCGAGGCTGTTGCGAGCGGCGCCTTCATAATGGTGGCTCACGTTCACCAACTCGATATCGCCGGTATGCTCGCTGAGGATTTCGGTACCGTTATCGGGCTCAACCGGTTCATCTAAAAACTGGAACACGCTCTCGGCGGCAGCCAGGCCGCGCTGCAGCGAGGAAGAAATGCCGGTCATGCGCTTGATGGGGTCGAACATCATCAGCATGGCGGAAAGGAAGGACATGAAATCACCAGCGCTAAACGAATCGGAAGCAGCGCGGGCGGCAGCCAAATAAAGGATGGCGGCCAGCGCGGTGGCAATCATCAGCTGGGTTACCGCCGTACTGAAGGAGTTGGCGGCAGTTTGCTTCACGCCGTTGCGGCGCACGTTGATGGCGGTTTCATCGAAGCGGTTTTTTTCGTGCTCCTGCCCGCCATACACTTTAATCACGCGCTCGCCGGTGATGCTCTCGCCCAGCACCTGCGTCATCTGCCCGGCATATTGCTGGCTTTCGCGCGAAAGCTGGCGCAGGCGTTTGCTCACCTGGCGCACGCACCAAGCCAACACGGGAATTAAAATCAGCGTGATAATCGTGAGCTGCCAATCCAGATACAGCAGGAAGCCCAATAACCCCACCACGGTGATGCCGTCTTTGGCGGTTACGGTTACCACATTGAAACCGGCCTCGGTAATCTGACTGGCATCGTTCATGATGCGCGACATAATCCGCCCGCTGCCGTGTTGGCTGAAATAGCCGGCCGGCAGCTTGAGCATTTTGGCAAACATTTCGCGGCGGATTTGCTGCACCAGGTGGCCGGAGAGGTAGCTGGTGCTGTATTCGTTGATGAAGTTGAAGATACCGCGCAAGATAAACAGGCCGATAATTGCCAGCGGCACCCACCGCATAGCGGAGAGGTTTCTCTCTACAAAGCCTTCATTAATCAGCGGTTTAAGCAACCAGGCGAAAATCGGCCCGGTGGCGGCCACCACCACCATGCCGAGCACGGCCAGGGCGAAAATACGCAGATAGTTTCTCAGGTAGCCAAACAGTCGGCGATATAAGACCAAGCTGCTGGCTGTAGTGTGCGGGGTAGAAGACGAAGACATAGCGGCCTCTGCCGTTGAAAACAGCGATTGTAAGGCAAATCAGGGTTGGGCAACAATGCAGCAAGGCCGCTTTAGCAGGGTTTAACCTAAATTTGTGGCTGGCTGGAAAAAGGCTACCTGAAACCCAAACCGGTTTTCAGGTAGCCTTTTATCTTAAGTTAAACGTTCACACCCTCAGTGTAGCCCGCCCATGCTGCGGATACGCTGATCGAGCTCTTGCGCAGTGAGCGCACGGCCATCGTTGCAGAAAATCGCCATCAGGCGGCTGCGCACCGGGTCGTTGGCATTCACATAGCTGTCGAACTTGCGCCATACATTATTGCGCGGAGCAATCCAGCGCCGGTTGGTGTTGTCGCCAAAGGCAAAGGATCTAAGGTGGCGGTCGCCACAGCGCATGCCCTCATAGCTCATATTCGGCTGCCCGCCCTGCGGCTGTACTGCCAGCACATAGCGCATGCTGCGGTCGGCGGCCTGCTGCACGGGCAGTTGTAGCCAAACTTTATTGCGGTAGGTGGGGTTGATATACAGCTCAAACCACTCGCCGCGCTGCAAGTCGGGATAATCGGGCAGCACCACTTCGGCCTCTTCCCACGGCTTTTCCTCCTCCGGTACGTAAGAGCGGTTTTCGCGCAATTCGGCCGAAGCGGCAGCGGAAAGCGCCAATACGCAGGCTGCAAACCATAGTTTTTTCATTGCTTTTCCTTTTCCAGGTAGCCTTTTGGTTTCAGGTAGCCTGACATTGGTTTGGGCTACCTGAAAACTTCTGCACCGGCTTATTTGCCTAAGGCAGACAATACAGCAGCTTTCACGGCTTCCACCGGCTGCGTGCCGTCGATTTTGATGTAGCGGGGCACGTTGTCGCCGGTGAGCCGGCTGTAGAAGCCGATGAGCACGGCGGTTTGTTTGTGGTATACATCCAGGCGGTTTTTCACGGTTTCCTCGCGGTCGTCGTCGCGCTGGATCAGGTCTTCGCCGGTCACGTCGTCTTTGCCTTCCACTTTGGGCGGGTTGTGGCGGATGTGGTAGGTGCGGCCGGAAGGCAGGTGCACGCGGCGGCCGGCCATGCGCTCGAGAATCACCTCGTCGGGTACATCGATTTCCACCACCGCATCCAAAACCACGCCTGCCTCCTGCATGGCTTCGGCCTGCGCCAGCGTGCGCGGGAAACCGTCGAACAGGAAACCGTTTTTGCAGTCGTCCTGAGCAATGCGCTCTTTCACCATGCCGATGATGATGTCGTCGCGCACCAGGCCGCCCGCGTCCATAATCTTTTTGGCTTCCAAGCCCAGCGGCGTGCCAGCTTTAATGGCAGCGCGCAGCATGTCGCCGGTGGAAATCTGCGGAATACCGAAAGCGGCGGTGATGAACTGCGCCTGCGTGCCTTTGCCCGCACCGGGTGCGCCCAATAACAAAATTTTCATTGTCTCTTCCTTTAAAATCAACACAAAAGCATGGCGGCGGCCATCTTCCAACAGGCTACCTGAAAAACGCTGCCGCCCAATCTGCCGCACAGTTTAGAGCCAGCGCCGCAAAAAATCCAGTTTCCGCCGCCGCCCTTTCCCCATCCCGTCTTCCCTAGAAAGGCTACCTGAAAAGCATTACAATCCCCGCTTCACCTTCTCAAGCAGCGAGACCTGCCATGCCCAAAATCAGCAGCAGCTTCGATGCCGGCGCCATCAGCGTAATCGACAGCACCGACAGCCAAAACATCCGCCTCGCCCTGCGCGGCGACAATGCCGCCTCCTTCAGCCAGTGGTTTTATTTCCGCCTGCAAGGAGCGGCCTACCAACCTTGCCGTATCCGCATCGAAAACGCCGGCCAATCCAGCTATCCCGAAGGCTGGGAAGATTATCAGGCCACCGCCTCCTACGACCGCAGCAACTGGTTCCGCGTGCCCACTCATTATGAAGACGGCGTGCTCACCATCGAACACACCCCGCTGGCCGGCAGCGTGTATTACGCCTATTTCGAGCCTTATTCCCACGAGCAACACCTCAACCTCCTCGGCGACGCCCAAGGCAGCGGCCTATGCCAAATCGACGATCTCGGCAGCACCGCGCAAGGCCGCGACATCAACCTGCTCACCATCGGCCACCAAGCCGCCAGCGACCTCAAAATCTGGATCATCGCCCGCCAGCATCCCGGCGAAAGCATGGCCGAATGGTTTGCCGAAGGCCTACTCTCCCGCCTGCTCGACCACCAAGACCCCACCGCCCGCGCCCTGCTCGACTGCGCCACCTTCTATATCGTGCCCAATATGAATCCCGACGGCGCCGCCCTGGGCAACCAGCGCACCAACGCCGCCGGAGCCGACCTCAACCGCGAATGGCAAAACCCCAGCCCCGAGCGCAGCCCAGAAGTGTATGCCGTGCGCCAAAAAATGCACGAAACCGGCGTAGATTTATTCCTCGACATTCACGGCGAAGAAGCCCTGCCCTACGTATTCGCCGCCGGCTGCGAAGGCAATCCTTCTTATGATGCACGCCTCGCCGCCCTCGAATCCGCTTTCAAAACCGCCCTGCGCCAGGCCAGCCCCGACTTCCAAGACGAACACGGCTACCCCAAAACCGCCCCCGGCCAAGCCAACCTCGCCATTGCCAAATCCTACGTGGGCGAAACCTTCGGCTGCCTCTCCTACACCCTCGAAATGCCCTTCAAAGACAACATCAACCTGCCCGACGACGACTTCGGCTGGAACGGCCAACGCTCCCTGCGCCTGGGCGAAGCCATCCTCAGCGCCATCCTCGCCGTCTGCCCGCAACTGCGCCCGGATGAAACCGCATGAACGGCCAATTCCCCGCCAACAGCTTTGCCGCCAGCTTAGGGCTACCTGAAATTTCAGGTAGCCTCCTGCACGCCGATTGGCCCGCGCCAAGCAATGTCCACACCTTGATTACCACCCGCCAAGGCGGCGTTAGCCAAGGCCGTTTCGCCAGCCTGAACGTGGGCGACCACGTGGGTGACGACCCCGCCGCCGTAGCCGAAAACCGCCGTCGCGTACAGGTGCACGTTCCCCTGCCGCTGGCCTACCTGCGCCAAGTGCATGGTAATCGAGCAGTGCCCGCTGCCGATTGCCTTGACGCTCCGCCGGAAGCCGATGCCGCTTTCGACCGCAGCCGCCGCGCCGCCTGCGCCGTCATGACCGCCGACTGCCTACCCGTACTCCTCTGTGACCGTGCTGGCAGCGTAGTGGCCGCCGCCCACGCCGGCTGGCGCGGCCTAGCTGGTGGCGTGCTGGAAAACACCATCGCCGCTATGCAAGCAGACCCTGCCGACCTCCTCGCCTGGCTCGGCCCTGCCATCGGCCCCGACGCTTTTGAAGTGGGTGGCGACGTTTTAGCTGCCTTCACCCAGGCCGACCCCGCCGCCGAAGCCACCTTCAAGCCCATCGGCAGCGGCAAATACCTGGCTGATATTTACCTGCTCGCCACTCAAACCCTGCGCCGTGCCGGCGTTAGCCAAATCTACGGCGGCCAGCATTGCACCGTGCTCGAGCGCGACCGCTTTTTCTCCTACCGCCGCGACGGCCAAACCGGCCGCATGGTCAGCGCCGTGTGGCTGAGCCCAGAGTAAACAAGCAAAGGCTACCTGAAACCCATGCTTCCAGTTCAAATCAAGCATGGGTTTTCTAGCGAAGCACTTATTACCACCCATGCGCTGCTACCGCCTTGCCCTGCTTGACAAATTCGGTTGTAGCCGCCATAATTCGCGCCTTTGTATGCAGCCCTTTCTGCTGCCTAATATTTTGGCACACCGCACAGCCGGTGCAGCCGCCCCGATTAGGAGGTGATTTTTTTCCACCCCGGCTCTTATCCAGCCCGCACCAGCCAGTGCAAAAGTGATAAATCAAACCATTTTCTCGGGCACCATTGCCCGGCAACAAATAAAATATTTTAAGGATAACAAAATGCCTTCTATTCGCGTAAAAGAAAACGAACCGTTTGAAGTAGCCATGCGCCGTTTCAAGCGCTCTATCGAAAAAACCGGTCTGCTCACCGAGCTGCGTGCCCGTGAAGCCTACGAAAAACCGACTACTGAGCGTAAACGCAAAAAAGCTGCTGCAGTAAAACGTTTGCAAAAACGTCTGCGCAGCCAACAGCTGCCGCCGAAACTGTACTAATCTTTTGATAAATAAACACAGCCCGTTAGCACAACCGGCTGTGTTTTTCTTTGGCCATCAGCCGAAAAGGCTACCTGAAAGTTTATGTGCTCATAGCTTGGAGTTTTGGATGCACCATTGACTGAAACGCTGCGCTTCATACAGCATTGGCTCGCCTCACAGCACTCCCGCACTGCCTAGGATCAGCCTCATTGTAAGGAAATGATTATTTCAGCTATAGATGTAAGTATTTGAAGCTAGAGAAAGGGCTACCTGAAAACGGATTACTTGGTGAGCAGTTCCAAAGCCTCGCGGTATTTGGCCAAGGTTTTTTCGATGACCTCGGCGGGCACGGCAGGGGCGGGGGGCTGTTTGTTCCAGCCGCTTTGTTCGAGCCAATCGCGGATGAATTGTTTGTCGAACGAGGGCGGGTTGCTGCCGGGCTGGTATTGGTCGGCAGGCCAGAAGCGGCTGGAATCGGGGGTGAGCACTTCGTCCATCAGGGTGAGCGTGCCGTTTTTATCCAGGCCGAATTCGAATTTGGTGTCGCAGATGATGATGCCGCGGGTGCGGGCGTATTCGGCGGCTTCGCTATAGAGGGCAATGGCTTTGCGGCGCACTTCTTCGGCCAGCTCCCGGCCGATGATGCGGGCGCACTCGTCAAAGCCGATGTTTTCATCGTGGTTGCCCACTGCGGCTTTGGTGGACGGGGTGAAGATGATTTTGGGCAGCTGCTCAGCTTCGCGCAGGTTTTCAGGTAGCCTGATGCCGCACACGGCGCCGGTTTGGCGGTATTCTTTCCAGCCGCTGCCGGCCAAATAACCGCGCACGATGGCTTCGATTTTCAGCGGTTCGAGCCGTTTGGCCACCACGGCGCGTTTTTCCAGCGCAGCGGCCACATCATGCGGTAAAATGTCGTATACGGTTTGGCCGGTGAAGTGGTTGGGCATGATGTGCGAGAGTTTGCCAAACCAGAAATTGGAAATCTGAGTGAGGATTTCGCCTTTGCCGGGAATGGGTTCGTTCAAGATCACATCGAAGGCGGAGAGGCGGTCGGAGGCAACGATGAGCATGCTGCGGCTGTCGATTTCATACAGGTCGCGCACTTTGCCGGAATAGATTTTTTTCAGCGGAATGGTGGTCATGATGGATTATTGGGCGGGTGGTCGGAAAGTTGGTATTCTAGTCCAATTACCGCACGGACAAAACGGCAACGTGGAAATATCCTGCCAGAAGGCAGCAAAACAGTTGCCGAACTGCATTTTATGCTTGAGAATGCTGCCCGCATCAACAGGCTACCTGAAAGCGCAAGCCTCAACGCAGTTTAGAATGAAACCGAAACGCTTATTTTTCAGGTAGCCTCCTTTCCATCCCTCATTTAAGGAAACATCATGAGCAATCTGATTATTGAAGACATCGAAACCGGCAGCGGCAAAACCGCTGAAAAAGGCAAGCGGATTTCCGTACACTACAGCGGCTACCTCACCGACGGCAGCAAATTCGACTCCAGCCTCGACCGCGGCCAACCGCTCACCATCATCCTGGGCGTAGGCCAGGTCATCCGCGGCTGGGACGAAGGCTTCGGCGGTATGCGCGAAGGCGGCAAACGCAAGCTCACCATCCCGCCGGAAATGGGCTACGGCGCACGCGGCGCCGGCGGCGTGATTCCGCCGAACGCCACTTTGATTTTTGAAGTGGAATTGCTGAAGGTACACGATTAAGCAGCGTTTTCTGCATAAGGAAAGGCTACCTGAAAACCGTCATCCAAGTTTTCAGGTAGCCTTTCTCTTTTCTTTGCCGATGGATTTTCAGGTAGCCTCTTCACACGAAAGGCTACCTGAAAATTTTTGCTCCTGCGCCCGCGTTACAACAAATGCGCCACCGCCGCCCGTTCGTCTTCCAGCTCTTTGAGCGTGATGCCGATGCGCTCGCAGCTGAAGTCGTCGATTGGCAAGTCTTTAATCACGCGGTATTCGCCGTTTTCGCACACCACGGGCAAGCCGAAGATAAGGCCCTCGGGGATGCCGTAGGCGCCGTCTGAAGGCACGCCCATGGTTACCCAATGGCCGTTGCTGCCGAGCACCCAGTCGCGGATATGTTCGATGGCGGCGTTGGCGGCGGAGGCGGCGGAAGAGAGGCCGCGCGCTTCGATGATGGCGGCGCCGCGTTTGGCCACGGTGGGCAGGAAGTGTTCGGTGTTCCATTGTGCATCGCCAATCAACTCTTGCACGCTTTGGCCGTTTGCGGTGGCGAAGCGGTAGTCGGCATACATGCTGGGGCTGTGGTTGCCCCATACGCATAATTGATTGATGCTATTTACAGAATGGCCGATTTTAAGGGCGATTTGATTGAGGGCGCGGTTGTGGTCGAGGCGCAGCATGGCGGTGAAATTGCGTGCGGGCAGGTCGGGCGCAGATTTCATGGCGATATAAGCGTTGGTGTTGGCAGGATTGCCCACCACAAGCACTTTCACGTTGCGGCTGGCCACTTTGTTCAACGCGGCGCCCTGCGCGGTGAAGATATTGGCATTGGCATGCAGCAGATCGGCACGTTCCATGCCTTTGCTGCGCGGGCGGGCACCGACCAAAATAGCGATTTCGGCATCTTGAAATGCGGCTTCGGGGTCGCTGGTGGCAAACACATCGGCCAGCAGCGGGAAGGCGCAGTCGTGCAGCTCCATAATCACGCCCTGTACGGCCTGCTGCGCTTGCGGCAAATCGAGCAGTTGCAGGATAACGGGCTGGTCTGCGCCGAGCATATCGCCGGCGGCAATGCGGAATAATAAGGAGTAGGCAATCTGGCCGGCAGCGCCGGTTACAGCTACGCGGACGGGGGCTTTTGGCGTGTTGGTGTGGGTCATGGCTTGATGCAGTGAAGTGAGGATGAATATTTTAAAGTGTGCAATGCTGCCACAGATTTTTCAGGTAGCCTGAGGCAGCGTGTAAAGCGCGTTATGATACAGAAAGTTGGCATATTTGTGGTGCTTTTCCGTTATTTTATATTAAGAACAAGGGCAAACGCGATACCGAATAACCGGATTATTTATCTGACAATTAACTAAAATCCTTTAGGCAAACAATCATCCATTTTGATGTTCGCTATGTTAAGTTGATTTAAAACAAAGGCTGCTATATGATTTATAGCTGGGCAAACGCGGCCGGCTTTCGGTTGCCGCACCTTGCCCGAAAAGGCTACCTGAAAATATTTTCAAGCATACTCAGGCAGCTTTTGGTTTTGAGTGCCGGCTGCGGCCGGTTTGGGATATTGTCAATCTGAGGAAGTTTCGCCATGCGAACGACTAACAGACCGATATTCCTGGACATCATCAGCATCCGGCTGCCGATTCCGGGGATTGTTTCCATTCTGCACCGCATCAGCGGCGTGCTGTTGTTTATCAGCCTGCCGCTTCTGTTGTGGCTGCTTGCCGGCACGCTGGACAATGCCGCTGCTTTTGAATCTTATCGCGCCTTCGTGGCTCATCCGCTGGTGAAAATCGGCCTGATCGGGCTGTTGTGGGCTTATTTGCACCACTTCTTTGCCGGTATCCGCTTCCTGTTTTTGGATGCGCACAAAGGCTTGACGCTGAACACTGCCCGCACCACCGCCAAAACCGTGATGGCGCTGGCTTTGATCTGCACCGCAATTTTGGGAGTATGGCTATGGTAGACCGCAAACTGACCGGCGCGCACTATGGCCTGCGCGATTGGATTATGCAGCGCGCCACCGCGGTGCTGATGCTGATTTACACCGTCGCACTGATTGTATTCCTGCTCGCGCTGCCGGGCGATTACGCCGCATGGCAGGCGTTTTTTGGCCAAACTTGGGTGAAAGTGTTTACCCAAATCAGCTTCATCGCGCTGTTTCTGCATGCCTGGGTAGGTATCCGCGATTTGTGGATGGACTACATCAAGCCGTTCGGCCTGCGCCTGTTCCTTCAGGTAGCCACCATCGTTTGGCTGGCAGGCTGCATGGTTTACTCGGTTAAAGTGATTTGGGGTTGAACAAGATGACTTATCCTATCCGAAAATTTGATGCCGTTATTGTTGGCGGCGGCGGTGCCGGCCTGCGTGCGGCGTTGCAACTCTCCAAAGCCGGCCTCAACACCGCCGTGCTCTCCAAAGTATTTCCCACCCGCTCCCACACCGTGGCCGCGCAGGGCGGCATTTCCGCCTCACTGGGCAATGTGCAGGAAGACCGCTGGGATTGGCACATGTACGACACCGTGAAAGGCTCCGATTGGCTCGGCGACCAAGACGCCATCGAATTCATGTGCCGCCGCGCGCCCGAAGCTGTGATTGAGCTGGAACACATGGGTATGCCGTTCGACCGCGTGGAAAGCGGCAAAATCTACCAGCGCCCCTTCGGCGGCCATACCCGCCTGCGTAATCCAGACGACCCGAACAGCGAGCGTATTGCCGTAGAACGCGCCTGCGCCGTGGCCGACCGCACCGGCCACGCCATGCTGCACACGCTCTATCAGCAAAATGTTCGCGCCAACACCCAATTCTTCGTGGAATGGACCGCACTCGACCTCATCCGCAACGAAGAAGGCGATGCAGTGGGCATCACTGCCATGGAAATGGAAAGCGGCGATGTGTATATCTTCCACGCCAAAACCATCCTGTTCGCCACCGGTGGTGCCGGCCGCATCTATGCCTCTTCCACCAACGCCTTCATGAACACCGGCGACGGCCTGGGCATCTGTGCCCGTGCCGGTATCCCGCTGGAAGATATGGAATTTTGGCAATTCCACCCCACCGGCGTGGCCGGTGCGGGCGTGCTGATTACCGAAGGCGTGCGCGGCGAAGGCGGTATCTTGCTCAACGCCGACGGCGAACGCTTTATGGAGCGCTACGCCCCCACCGTGAAAGACCTCGCTTCGCGCGACGTCGTTTCCCGCGCCATGTCGCTAGAAATTCTGGAAGGTCGCGGCTGCGGCAAAAACAAAGACCACGTTTTGCTGAAAATCGACCACATCGGCGCAGAGAAAATCATGTCCAAGCTGCCCGGTATCCGCGAGATTTCCATCAACTTCGCCGGCGTTGATCCGATTAAAGACCCGATTCCCGTCGTGCCCACCGTGCACTACATGATGGGCGGTATTCCCACCAACTACTTGGGCGAAGTGGTTGCGCCGAAAAACGGCAACCCCGAAGCCGTCGTGCCCGGCCTGTATGCCGCCGGCGAATGCGCCTGTGCCTCGGTGCACGGTGCCAACCGCCTCGGCACCAATTCCCTGCTCGATTTGGTGGTGTTCGGCAAATCTGCCGGCGACAGCATGATTGAGTTCATCAAGCAGAATCCCGACATCAAACCGCTGCCCGAAAACGCCGGTGCGCTCACCGAACAACGCCTGGCACGGCTGAACAGCCAAACCGGCGGTGAAAACGTGGACGTGCTGCGCGGCGAACTGCAACGCACACTGCAACGCCACGCCGGCGTATTCCGCACCGACGCCATTCTGAAAGAAGGCGTGGACAAAGTACTTGCCTTGGTAGAACGCAACAAGCACACCGAAATCGGCGACAAGAGCATGGTGTGGAACACCGCCCGCATCGAAGCGCTGGAGCTCGACAACATGATGGAAGTGGCCAAAGCCACCATGATTGCTGCCGAAGCCCGCAAAGAATCGCGCGGCGCCCACGCCTCCGACGACCACCCCGAGCGCGACGACGAGAACTGGATGAAGCACAGCCTGTTCTACTCCGCCGACAACAGCCTGGCCTACAAGCCCGTGCACACCCAGCCGCTCAGCGTGGAATACATCAAGCCCGCCATACGTAAATATTAAAATAAAAAACAATCACTTGTGTTTTCAGGTAGCCCTTCCATGCCGCATTGAGGCTACCTGAAAATACTGCCGCACCAAACCGAAGGAACACCCATGGAAACTATCCGCCTCAAAGTGTACCGCTACAACCCCGATACCGATGCCAAACCCTACATGCAGGACTACGAGCTCGAAATCGAGCCCACCGACGTGAAGCTGCTCGACGCCATCATGAAGCTCAAAGCCAAAGATGACAGTCTCTCCTTCCGCCGCTCCTGCCGCGAAGGCATCTGCGGCTCGGACGGCATGAACATCAACGGCAAAAACGGCCTCGCCTGCCTCACCGATATCCGCAGCCTCAAGCAGCCCATCGTATTGCGCCCCCTGCCCGGCCTGCCCGTCATCCGCGACCTTATCGTGGACATGACCCAATTCTTCAAGCAATATCATTCCATCAAACCCTATGTGGTCAACGACAACCCTGTCGACCCACAGCAGGAACGCCTGCAAAGCCAGGCCGAGCGCGCCGAGCTGGACGGCTTGTATGAATGCATCCTCTGCGCCTGCTGCTCTACCGCTTGCCCCTCCTTCTGGTGGAACCCCGACAAATTCGTCGGCCCATCCGGCCTCTTGAATGCCTACCGATTCATCGCCGACACCCGCGACACCATTACCAACGAACGTTTGGACAACCTCAACGACCCCTACCGCCTGTTCCGCTGCCACACCATCATGAACTGCGTAGACGTTTGCCCCAAACACCTCAACCCCACCCGCGCCATCGGCAAGATCAAAGAAATCATGCTCAAACGCGTGGTATAGCGGATGATCTTCAGCCAGTACGGTTTTGCCCCACCTAGCCGTACTGGCTGTATTGTCTGCAGCCAGCCTCCTTATCCCAAGTTAAATAATTCCGATAGATAAGCCATGTCCACCTTTGACGACACCGCCAAACGCCGCCTGCGCTTCCAAACCCGGCGCGGCCTGCTGGAGCTAGATATCCTGCTCAAGCAGTTCATGGCCGCCGAATTCGACCGCCTGAGCGATGCTGAACTAACCGTATTCACCGAACTGCTCGCCCTGCCCGACCCCGAATTATTCGCCCAACTCAACGGCCAAAACCCTGCCGCTAATGCGGAGAGTGCAGCCTTATTGGATAAAATCCGCAGCAGCCGACGTACTGATTGAACCACATTCCCTTAAGGCTACCTGAAAGCATAACTTCGAAGTTCGCACATAAGGCTACCTGAAAGCAGCGCAGAGTTTCTGCCAAGCCAAAGTTTCAGGTAGCCTTTTTCTTTACCGACCACAGCCGGCACTCAAGTATGTCGCAAGCAACTTTAACATTCCGGTTTTCAGGTAGCCTCTTTCCTCCATCTTTCCTGTTTCATCAATAGCTCACTATCCCTCTAGCACCCACCCTCTGCCGCCAGCCCACACCCATCCCGCCGAGCCTGCTGCAAAAGGGATTTTTCTTATTGACGTTCCCCATATCGGGTCGTATTATTCAGCCGTTATACCGGCGTTTGGCAAACTTCCAGCAATATTTCTGCCGCTGCCTGGTAAACCCCTGAAACTCAACGAAAGGCCGGGCTGATTCCAGAATCTTAGCGACAAAAAGAACAACCTTTTCAGGTAGCCGGCTTCGAGTTTTTATTATATTCCCCTCCCCGGCCATTCCACCGCGCCAGATTCTCCATTCTCCCCCTTTCCAAACAAACAATTTCCTGCGCCAAGCGCAATCAGGCGGCCTGCCGGCAAAAGGCTACCTGAAAATGCTTATTCCGAATCGCCATACTCATTTTTAGCCGCCCGCCGTGTGGCGATTCGGAATCGGCATTCGCTGCAGATAGGATAAAGGCTGCCTGCCTAGACAGCCTGATAAGCAAGCGTGCTGCTCTTCAAACCTTCACCTTAATAAGGATCTTGCCATGATGAAAGAACAAAGTAGTTTGTCCTACCTATACGGTACCAACGTCCCGTATATTGAAGATTTGTACGAAGCCTATCTAAGCTCCCCTGACTCCGTGGACAGCCAATGGCGGCAGTATTTCGACCAAGTGGCCGCCATGCCCGGTAACACCCCGAAAGATGTGGCGCACCGCCCTATTCAGGAAGCTTTTGCCAACTTAGCACAGCAGCGCGGCGGCGCAGCCGCAGGCGGTGTGGATTTCGCCGCCATGCAGAAGCAAGTGGCCGTGTTGAGCCTGATTTCCGCCTACCGCTCCTTGGGCAACCGCGCCGCCGACCTCAACCCGCTCGACCGCACCCATATCAGACAACTGCCCGAACTCGATCCCAAAACCTACGGCCTCACTGATGCCGACATGAACACGCATTTCCATGTCGGCACTGATCTTTCAGGTAGCCCCAAGCTACCCCTGGCCGAAATCATCCGCCACCTGAAACAAATCTACTGCGGCCCCTTGGCGCTGGAATACATGCACATTCCCGACACCGCCGAACGCGAATGGCTGCAGGCACGTTTGGAAGCCAACGGCGCACGCCCGCAATTTGATGCCGACACCAAACGCCTCATCCTCAAAGAAATCACCGCCGCCGAAACCATGGAGCGCTATCTGCACACCCGTTATGTGGGCCAGAAACGCTTCTCGCTCGAAGGCGGCGAAAGCACCGTGCCCGCGCTGAACCATCTGATCCGCGCCTCCACCGAAAAAGGTGTGCAGGAAATCGTAATCGGCATGGCGCACCGCGGCCGCTTGAACGTGTTGGTAAACACCATGGGCAAAGCCCCACAAGCCATTTTCGACGAGTTCGAAGGCAAAGTGGATGCTAAATTCCCCAGTGGCGACGTGAAATACCACATGGGCTTCAGCTCCGACGTGCCTACCCCGCACGGCCCGGTGCACCTCTCTTTGGCCTACAACCCCTCACACTTGGAAATCACCAACCCCGTGATTGAAGGCTCCGTACGCGCCCGCCAAGACCACCGCGGTGCCGAAGGCCGCAAACAAGTGTTGCCCATCCTTACCCACGGCGATTCCGCCTTCATCGGTTTGGGCGTAAACCAAGCCACCTTCAATATGTCGCAAACCCGCGGCTACAGCACCGGCGGCACCATCCACTTCGTGATCAACAACCAAGTGGGCTTCACCACTTCCGATCCGCGCGACACCCGCTCTACTCTGTATTGCACCGACATCGCCAAGATGGTGAGCGCGCCGATTCTGCACGTGAACGGCGACGACCCGGAAGCCGTGTGCCACGCCGCCCAAATCGCGCTGGACTACCGCACTACCTTCCAGAAAGACATCGTGATCGATTTGGTGTGCTACCGCAAACTCGGCCACAACGAAGGCGACGATCCTACGCTGACCCAGCCCTTGATGTACAAACAAGTGGCTGCACACCCCGGCTCCCGCGCCGTGTATGCCGAGCAGCTGATTAAAGAAGGCGTAGTGACTAAGGAAGAAGCCGAAAAACTCATCAGCGACTACCGCGCCGCGATGGACAAAGGCGACCGCATCCAGGAAATCCTACCCGAACAGAAACGCGAACATGCTGTGGATTGGAGCAAATACCAGCCCATCAGCTGGCGCACTCCGGTGAAAACTGCTCTGCCTGCTGCCGAAATCAAACGCCTGGCCGACCGCTTCACCACCATCCCGGCCGATGTGAAACTGCACAACACCGTGAGCAAAATCATCGACAACCGCAAAGCCATGGCTGTTGGCGAGCAAGCTATTGACTGGGGTATGGCCGAAACCATCGCCTATGCCAGCCTGCTCGAAGCCGGCCACGATATCCGCATTTCCGGCGAAGACTCCGGCCGCGGCACCTTCTCGCACCGCCACGCCGTGCTGCACGACCAAAACCGTACCGAACGCACCGGCGGCGTGTATATCCCGCTGCAACACATCGGCGAAAAACAAGGCCGCTTCAACGTAATCGATTCCATCCTGAACGAAGAAGCCGTGATGGCCTACGAATACGGCTATGCCTCCTCCGCACCGGAAGACCTGGTGATTTGGGAAGCCCAGTTCGGCGACTTCGCCAACGGCGCACAAATCGCCATCGACCAGTTCATCACCTCCGGCGAAACCAAATGGGGACGCTGGTGCGGCCTCACCGTTATCCTGCCGCACGGCTACGACGGTCAAGGCCCGGAGCACTCTTCCGCCCGCGTCGAACGCTGGCTGCAACTGTGTGCCGAAGAAAACATCCAAGTGCTGATGATGTCTGAAGCATCACAGATGTTCCACGCCCTGCGCCGCCAGATTCTGCGCCCCTACCGCAAACCGCTGGTGATTTTCATGTCCAAACGCCTGCTGCGCCTCAAAGACGCCTGCAGCCCGCTGTCCAACTTTACCGACGGCGAATTCCGCCTCGTTATCGGCGACACCGTACAGGGCCGCGACCAAGATGTGAAACGCGTGATTCTGTGTGCCGGCCAGGTGTACTACGATTTGGCCAAAGCCCGCGCCGACAAAGGCTTGGAAAAAGACATCGCCATCGTTCGCGTCGAGCAGCTCTACCCCTTCCCCTACGAAGAAGTGGCCGCCGAGCTCAAACGCTTCCCGAACGCCACCGAAATCATGTGGGCACAGGAAGAGCCGAAAAACCAAGGCGCTTGGTATCAAATCCGCCACCGTCTGGAAAAAGTGCTCGGTGCCAACCAGCGCCTCACCACCGCCAGCCGCCCGGCCAGCGCTTCGCCCGCCGTCGGCTATGCTGTGAAACACAAAGCCGGTTTGGACGGCCTGCTTGAAGACGCGATGAAATTCTAAAGCACTAAAAGGCTACCTGAAACATGCCAAACCGTTTTCAGGTAGCCTCCTCAGAACACGATTTACCTATTTTTCAATTTATTAAAGGATAAAACCATGATTATCGAAATCACCGTACCCCCGCTACCGGAAAGCGTTACCGAAGCCACCCTGATGAGCTGGCACAAGAAGGTGGGCGACTATGTGAACCGCGACGAAAACCTGATCGATCTCGAAACCGACAAGGTTGTGCTCGAGCTGCCCGCCCAGCAGGCCGGTGTGATTGTGGAAATCATCGAACAAGACGGCGCCACCGTTACCGCCGGCCAGCTGTTGGCTAAAATCGACACCGAAGCCAAAGCAGCAGAAGCAGCCCCGGCTGCCGCCCAAGCCCCCGCTGCCGAGCCAGCAGGCCATGTGGCTGCCGCTGGTGCGCGCGCAGGCGTGGCTATGCCCGCTGCCGCCAAACTGGCTGCCGAAAAAGGCGTGGACGTATCCGGCGTACAAGGTTCCGGCCGCGACGGCCGTGTGCTGAAAGAAGACGTGGCCGCTATGCCTGCCGCCGCGCCCAAAGCCGCTGCCGCCCCAGCCGTAGCCGTACCGCTGGGCGACCGTGTGGAACAGCGCGTACCGATGAGCCGCCTGCGCCAGCGCGTGGCCGAACGTCTGCTGCAATCCCAGTCGCAAAACGCCATCCTCACCACGTTCAACGAGGTGAACATGAAGCCGATTATGGATTTGCGCGCCAAATACAAAGATAAGTTCGAGAAACAATATGGCGTGAAACTGGGCTTCATGTCCTTCTTCGTGAAAGCCGCCGTGGCCGCGCTGAAGAAATTCCCCGCCGTGAACGCTTCGATTGACGGCAACGACATCGTTTACCACGGCTACTTCGACATCGGTATTGCCGTGGGCAGCCCGCGCGGCCTGGTGGTGCCAATCCTGCGCAACGTAGATCAGATGAGCATTGCCGACATCGAATTGGCCATCGTGGACTACGCCAACAAAGCTAAGAGCGGCAAAATCGCCATCGAAGACCTCACCGGCGGTACGTTCTCCATCACCAACGGCGGCACCTTCGGCTCAATGATGTCCACCCCCATCATCAACCCGCCGCAATCCGCCATTTTGGGCATGCACGCCACCAAAGAACGCGCCGTGGTGGAAAACGGCCAAGTCGTGGTGCGCCCGATGATGTATCTGGCCCTTTCCTACGACCACCGCATCATCGACGGCCGCGAAGCCGTGCTCACTTTGGTTACCATCAAAGAAGCCCTCGAAGACCCGGCCCGCCTGATTTTGGAAATCTAACGGTTTCTAAAATTTAAGCGCTTAGCAATATCAGGCTACCTGAAAACCCTTTTTTCAGGTAGCCTTACTCTTTTGCCACATCAAACATACTAAAGGCTACCTGAAACTTTCAGGTAGCCCCAACCAAACACCATGACCAACACCACCACCGTCCACCTCTACACCGACGGCGCCTGCAAAGGCAATCCCGGCCCCGGCGGCTGGGGCGTGCTGCTGCGCTACGGCCGCCATGAAAAAGAACTCTGCGGCGGCGAAGCCGACACCACCAACAACCGTATGGAGCTCACCGCCGTTATCCGCGGCCTCGAAGCCCTTAACCGCCCCTGCCAAGTAACCATCCACACCGACTCCCAATACGTGAAAAACGGCATGGAAAGCTGGATTCACGGCTGGAAGAAAAACGGCTGGAAAACTTCCGCCAAACAACCCGTGAAAAACGCCGAACTGTGGCAGCAGCTCGACCAACAAGTCGCCCGCCACCAAGTATCCTGGCAATGGGTGAAAGGCCACGCCGGCCACCCCGAAAACGAACGCGCCGACCAGCTGGCTAATCAAGGCGCCGCCAACATAGCCGGAAAGCAACAATAAATGCCAATAATCAAATTATTGGCACAAAATTCCCCACCGCCAGCCGTCCCTTCCAGCAGTTGGCGTTCCGCCCGCCATCTGATAGAATGGCAACCCATACAGTCAATCAAAACGCAGCTTCCAATTCTGCGTTTGATTGGCTAAAAATTTGAGTTCACAAGCCGCCGGCACCAGGCGGCTTGCATTTTTATGTAAAAACGGCTGCCCCGCAGCCCTTGTGGAGAAAATCATGCAAAAGATTCCATTAACCGTACGCGGCGCCGAACTGCTCAAGCAAGAATTGCAGCATCTTAAAAGCGTTGAACGCCCTGCCATTATCGAAGCCATCGCCGAAGCCAGAACCCACGGCGATTTGTCTGAAAATGCCGAATACGAAGCAGCCAAAGAAAAACAAGGCTTCATCGAAGGCCGTATTTCCGAACTGGAAAACAAGCTCTCCGTAGCCCACATCATCGACCCCACCGAAATCCATGCCGAAGGCAAAATCGTATTCGGCTGCACCGTCGTGCTGGAAGACTTGGAAAACGAAACCCAAGTGCGCTACCAAATCGTTGGCGACGACGAAGCCGATATTAAAGACAATAAAATCTCCATCAGCTCGCCCATTTCCCGCGCCCTTATCGGCAAAGAAGAAGGCGACGTGGCCGAAGTGCAGGCGCCCGGCGGCGTGCGAGAATACGAAGTTATCGAAGTGCTGTATATCTAGCGGGCGGGGGCGAAATGAACCAGAATTTCAATCCCTACCAGGCTCCGCAAAGCCAAGAATACCTGCCGCAGCAGACCGGCGAATGCTGGCGCGAAGGCAAACGTGTTTTTCTGCCCGATGGAGCAGACCTGCCCCACCGCTGCATCCGTTGCGGCGAAGCCGCCGAACCGCAACGGCGGCCGCGCAAACTGTATTGGTATCATCCTGCCTGGAGTTTGTTGATTATCCCGATTTTCTTTATCGCTTGGCCGATTGCCCTGATTATTGCCCTTGCCGTCCGGAAAAGTCTCCCCATCCATCCAGCCCTCTGCCCGCAGCACCAAAAACAGATGCGCTGGCTGTTTTGGGGCGTGCCCGCCATCGTGCTGGTATTGCTGTTGCTGCCGCTGATAACGCAGATTGTTCCGGCTTTAAATGATGCCCTTTCCCAAAACTTCATAATTATGTGGTACTTCAGTATCATCGCCTTCTGCCTGATCTTCGCCATCGCCACTTCGCCCCTGCGGCCTCGCCTGGTGAAAGTTACCGAAGACTACAACATCCTCAAAAACTTCGGCCGGGGCTTTCTCGACACCCTGCCGGAAGAATACGAACTCAACAGCCGTCGCTAAGGTATAAGCTGCTCAGGCATAACGGTTGTTCTCTTAAATTTTCAGGTAGCCTTCCCTAAGCTGAAGGCTACCTGAAAAGCAAAAGGCTGCCTGAATAATCAGGTAGCCTTTTCCGATACCGCTCACTCGCTTTTACATTGATTCACAGCAGCCGTATCAGGCAGCTCCATTTTCCTCCAATTCCCGCAGCCACCCGTTTGCGGCAAACGACACCGCCCGATTGCCCGCCACGATAAAGTGGTCCAACAGCCGTACATCCAAGAGCGCCAATGCCTGTTGCAATCGTCGGGTGAAGGCTAAATCTGCTGCCGAAGGCTCAGTCGAGCCGCCGGGATGGTTGTGTGCGATAATCAGCGAAGCGGCATGATAGCGCAGAGCCAGCTTCGCCACCTCTCGGATATACACCGTATTTTCCGCCACCGTGCCGCGCGACAATTCCTGAAATGCAATCAACTTATGACTGCTGCTCAACAACATCGCCACGCTCACTTCCACCGGCTCATGCGCCAGTTGCAGCACCAGATAATTGGTCACTGCGTCTGGCGAGTTGAAAGCGGGAGTATCGCGCATTTCCTCGGCCAGCAGGCGCCGCCCGATTTCTCGTACCACGGCAAACTGGCAATACGCCGCCTCGCCCATGCCCTTATGCCGCGTCAGCTCGGTGGCGGGTGCAGAAAACAGTCGGTTGAGTGAGCCAAATTCCTGTAACAGATAACGTGCCAAATCCACCGCACTCATCCCCTGCGTGCCCACCCGCAACAGGATGGCCAACAGTTCCGCATCGCTTAATGCTCCCGCACCGCGATGCAACAGTTTCTCGCGCGGCCGCTCGTTTTCTGGCCAATGTTTAATGCCCATCTTAATTTCCCTTTATGTGTATCGCGTTAACCACCCGATTATACAAGAGCAACAAAATTCCAACGCTTATAAACTGTAGTAAATCGTCGCGTTGTTTACACCACAGGTTGAGAGAAATAAGCTTGCAA
>CAUPYH010000007.1:0-39169 GCA_963515595.1 uncultured Eikenella sp.
GTGGTTTATACTGATTGCCACAGTGCCTACAATGTATTGGATGTTAGCGAGTTTATGCCGCTGCCGCCATCGGCAAAAACTTCGGGCACGGAGCAAACAAAAACGAAACCGCCCAAGTACTCGGCCACTTCCTGCTCGGTGCAGCTTTGGCCTATGTCAACGGAGCCGATCCCCTGTCCGGCGGCAGCGCCGCCATCGCCTCCGAGAAAGCTGCCGAATACCTGCCCGACCTATTGCCAGTCAGTGTTGGTGCTTTGATTGAGTATTGTAGCAAGCGCCTACAAAAGCACCAAAAAATTCATGTGGATTGAGGAAGATAGCGGAATATTTCCGAAGATAAGGTAAGTAAGACTAAAATCAGACAGTTAATTGATTTTAAACTGCTCTGCGTGTTTCTGAGGATGTCTGGAGACAAAAAAAGAACCGCTATAAAGCGGTTTGTGGTGCCCGAGACCGGAATCGAACCGGTACGCTCGTATTAAGGAGCGACGGATTTTAAGTTCTAGCTGTATTTGTTTTAAATCATTTGATTAAAGCGTTTTTAATTCTACATTAACCACAAAACAACACGGAAAACATAGCTGATTTATAAAGAAAATATGGAGGCATGTAGAACAGAAAAAAGCAGCTAAAAATCGACCGCGTAATTAAGCCTAAATTTGATTATATTTGAATAGATATGCGTAAATTTTAAGCACACAAAAATCTATCAAAAGCAAGATGGCTCTAGGTTTTGCTTATAACGGAATGCTGCATAAAAATTAATCATTTTTTGAACGCCGGGCAGGCGGGAGGGGAGCGCGCGGGCGAAGCCTGCAGGGTGGGTGAAAATAAAAAAAATCAGCTCCGAAAAAATCGGAGCTGATTTTGCTGGTAGCGAGCAGAGTATCAGGCTGCTTGTGGCTCTATCGCATAGGGTGTAAACTTAAACACCTCAAACCCAAGCCGCTCGTTGATGTCGATAAACGTTTGCTGCAATGGCGTTACCTCATTGCGGGCGAACACCTTGGCCGCTGTCATCGCATCGCCAAGCCCGCCGGTTGCTTTGGGCACGATACCCATCAGCGACGGAGGCACACGATGGATAGCCAGCATATCCTCGGCACTAACAGACTTAATATTTAAAAACTCATCCTTGGCTGCGATCTCCGCAATCGGAATCAGCTTGATACCGTCGGGATTGCCGCCAGGCGAACGCAGCACCACGTTTTTAAAGTTACCGTTGCCCTTGGCATTTCGGAGTTGCTGCTTGACAGTTTCCCAGCCATCATCATCAATTTGGTTGTCCGTGGCATACAGGATAAACCCGGCATGAGAGCCGTTTTTGTAGTAACGCACCCTGAATTTGGTTGCGCTATCGTTGAGGTCGACGGAGTTGAGCGCCGCCAGGTAGTACGGCATCCCATACACCTCCTGCTTAAGGTTGGGCTGCATGATATGCACGATTTGCTTGCCGCTGATTTTTTCGTAATCCACTCCGAAATCATCGTTACGCAGATAGACAAAATCCTTAAGATTGGATGTGCGGCGCATGTACAGTGCCAGCCTGCTCTTCATACCAATCACCTCCCCGAAACGGTTGCGCTGCATTTCCAGGTAGCCGTTGCCCAGCACCAAATAATTAAACGCCAGCTTTTCAAATTCCGCCCGCGACAAATACCTGGTCGGCTCAAACGTTACCTTAAGGATATTGATTTTGGCTTGGATGGCAGAGGCATGATGCACCCCTTGATCCAGCAGGCGCACCACATCAAACCAGCTCACCGGCGTTTCGTAGTACACCCCGTTATTCAGGCAGCCTAAAAAGTCAAATAACCCATGCTCGCCGGGCAAATCCTCAAAACTAAATACATCAACATCTACTTTGCTCATAGCATT
Organism: uncultured Eikenella sp.; assembly: GCA_963515595.1. GTDB lineage: Bacteria > Pseudomonadota > Gammaproteobacteria > Burkholderiales > Neisseriaceae > Eikenella. The sequence continues at coordinate 1,879 of CAUPYH010000007.1, forward strand.
ACTCCATTAAAAAATAGCTACATCGCCGCCGCCGGTCGCCAGCGACCCGTCCAACGGCTCCTGATAAAACACCTGCAGCGCTGCCCAAGCCACATCCGAATGACTCAACTCATTAGAGCGCCCGCTGGCATAAGTAACATGCTTGCCGCTGGCCGTCGCCACCGTGCGGATGCTCAAAAACGCTGCCGTAATATCCTTGTGATCCAGTTCCCACTCCACGCGTCGGTCGCGCAAGAGCGAGTGCATTTTATTAACCATCAAATACTTTTCTTGCAGCGAGTATTGCACCCCGATAACAGGCGGGAAAAAGCCCTGTACCAGTTGCAGCACCGCCGCCCCCAGCCCTGTCTTGTCCACCACAATCTTCTGCACGTTGTAGCGCTCGGTCGTTTTTTTGATAAACGCCGCCTGCTCCTCGAAATTGTTGCCGCGCAGCATGGTGTGCTCGATGATTCTAAATTTGTCTCCGGTCGCGCGCGGCGGTAACACCACCACCAACGCCGCCGCATCGCCCGAATCGGTCGGGTCATAACCAATCCACACCGGCAGCATGCCCACCGGCCGCGCCGCAAACGGCTTATAAAAATCACGCCACTCTTCCCACGAATCTACCGCACAACGCTGCAACAGCTCAAAACTAAACACATTGCTGCCGTCCTCCGCAAATTCGCACATGAAAAGCTGGCGGAACTCTTCAGGCGAGTTTTCCAGTAATAACTGGTCGCGGTCGAACAGGTCGCAGCCGCTGGCAATGGCATCATCCAAGGTTACGATCTGACGATACTGCCCATCCTCGCAGGCGCGCCCAGCCGCCAGTGCCGCATGCGATACGTCCAGCTTGATGTGCTCGGCCTCCGGCCGGCCACGGTTGAAATGCTCGCCCGACCAAAACGGATAAGCAGGGTGTGAAGTCGAAGACGGCGTAGAAAAATAAGTAATACGGAATCGCTTTTGTGAAGCCATCGGCTTCGCCACCCGCGTCAGCTCCTCAAAATCCGGAATCCAAAAATACTCATCCACATACAAATCGCCGCTATACGATTGCGCGGTTCGGCTGTTGGTGCCCAAAAAGTACAGTTTGGCGCCGTTATTGCCGAGGCGGATGGTGTCGCCTTTGAGTTCCACGCCGACCATCTCCGACAAGTCCATCATGTATTGCTTAAACTGAAACGCCTGCCGCCGCGAAGCCGACAGGAATACCTTGTTTTTGCCCATCGTTAGCGCATTAACCAAGGCCTCGCGCGCAAAATAAAAGGTCGCCCCGATTTGGCGGCTTTTGAGCGTGTTGCGGAAACGCGCCTTGTTATCCCACCAAGCGCGCTGATAGCCAAACTGCTGCTCCAAAAAGATTTGTTGCGCTTGTGTGATTTGTTCGGCGCTAAAAAAATTCGGCTCCGGCTTGCGGTTGCTCGGCACCCGCTCCCGTGTTTCGCGCGGCGGCTTCGGCGGGTTGTCGATAGTCGGTATTGGGTGCCCGTGATCCACCACCATGCGCAGCCCTTTGCCTTTCTTCGGCGGCTCATCCGCCAGTTTCGGCGCATCAGGCAACACCTCGCCCAGTTCGGCTACTTCCGGCACGGCATCCTTTCGCGCCTGTCCGCCCATCAAGCCAAACAACTGCTTAATCTCTTTGTAATCCGCATCCGATTTTTTCGGCCGGCTAATCAGCTGGTGCAGCCGCATTTCCGCGCTTGCCGCCACCCGCTGCATCGGCGTGCCGCCGTCCCAGTTATCGCGGTTTTTCCAACTGTAAACGGCGGGCGGCTTGAGCCCGAGCAAGCGGGCGATGTCAGAAATGCGCCAGCCCTGCCAATACAGCAGCCGCGCCTGAATGCGCGGGTCGAGGTTGCTGGCAATCGCCGCAGCTGGCGGCGGGGTAGTGTGTTGTCTGCTCATGTGTCGGCGGTATCGGAAACAAATAAAGCCAACAATCGCCCGTTTTGCGACTGCTGGCATCAACCCGCATTTGTAAAAAAGCCCCTCAAAACAACAGCGGATAGACCACGCCACCCGCTGCCGCCAAACTATCCGTATCTTATTACGCGCCAACCAGCCGCACACCCAAGACAGCGAGACCAAACCATGCCTGATAGCAAAGCCACCACCACCGATTGGCGCATTGTCGGCGTTTCCGGCGACACCATCGACGGCCGCCTCATCAACGCCCAAGAGCTGGAGGAAATGGCCGCGCAATACGACCCCGAAATCTACGGCGCCCGCATCAACTTGGAGCACGTCAATTTCCTGCTACCCGACTATGCCGGCGGATATGGCGATGTGCTCGAACTCAAAACCGAACCTTGGCACAAAGACCCGAGCAAAACCGCACTGCTCGCCAAGCTCGCCGTGATGCCCGCCCTGCAAAAACTGTGGGATGAGGGCAAAAAGATTTATACCAGCATGGAGATCGTGCGCCCCTTTGCCGACACCGGCAAAGCCTACCTCGCCGGCCTCGCCATCACCGACACCCCCGCCAGCCTCGGCACCACCGCCAATTTTTCCCGTGCTGCCGAACAGGCCGGCAGCCAGCAAACCGTTTTTTCCGCCTACCGCCTACTCGAGGAAACCGTCATGCCGCAAAACCCGAATCCAACGCCAACTCAAACCGCCGACAAACCGCTCACCGAAGCCGGTGCCGAAAGCCTGTTTGCCCGCTTGCTCGCCAAATTTACCACCGCCCACAAACCAGAGCAGCCGGAAACCACGCCTGCCCAGCCCGCTGTGGAACAGCCGCAAGACTACAGCCAAGCCCTTGCCGAACTGCGCCAGGAATACCAGGCCGCCGGCGAGCTGGTGCAAAAGCTGCTCGACAAACAGGAGGCCGACGATAAAGCCTACAACGAGCTGGCCGCCAACCACGAAAAACTGCGCCAGGAATTTGACAACCTAAAACAGCGCCTCGAAACCGAGCCCGCCGCAGGCGAACGCCAAGAGCACACCGGCAGCGGCGAGCCCACGCCGACCGTCGGCTGGTAAACAGCAGGCTACCTGAAACCACACCTAAACCGCCACATCCTCTACAGAAAGAAACCATCATGCGCACCCAACAACGAAAAACCGCCATCGCTGGCCTGTTTAGCGCCGTCGCCGCCGCCAACCACATCACCCCCGACGAAGTCAGCAAAGACTTTGCCGTCGAGCCCGCCGCCGTGCAGAAGATGTACGACGAAATCGCCCTGTCCAGCGAGCTGCTGCAAAAAATCAACATCATCGGCAAAACCGAAAAAATCGGCGAAATCATCGGCCTCTCCAGCGGTCTCATCGGCTCCAACACCGACACCGCCGCCGCCAACAAAACCCGCAGCCCGCGCAGCATCCACAGTTTGAGCAGCCGTAAATACCTGCTCGAAAAAACCAATTTCGACGTGGCCCTGCGCTACGATGAAATCGACGGTTGGGCAGCCGTAGCCAAAGATTTCCCCGCCCGCATCAATAAAAAAATTGCCGAATCCATCGCTATCAGCCTGATTACCATCGGCGTCAACGGCAAAAAACGCGTGAGGGACAGCGATTTTGCCAGCAATCCGCTGCTGCAGGACGTCGCCAAAGGCTGGCTGCAAAAAATGCGCGAAGAGAACCAAACCCGCGTGATGGGCTGGCAGTCCGGCCAAATTGGCACCACCAAGCAGGCGGTTAAATACGGCCCCGGCGCCACCGACTACAAAAACCTCGATGCCGTGGTAACCGACGTGCTCAACGAAATGATGGACGAGCGTTTTGCCGACCGCACCGACTTTGTCGTGCTGGCTTCCCGCCGCACCGTGGGCGACAAATACCTCCGCATCGTCAATGCCAGCGGCGACAAAGCCACCGAAATCGAGGCCGGCGGCCGATTGAGCGAGAAACGCACCCTCGGCGGCCTGCCCGTGATGTATGTGCCCAATTTCCCGGCCGACACCATCCTTGTTACCCCGCTGAAAAACCTCTCCATCTACTACCAAACCGGAGGCGAGCGCCGCCACATCAAAGACGCCCCTGAGCGCGACCAAATCGAGAGCTACCAGTCCAAAAATATCGACTATATCGTCGAAGAGTACGGCGCAGCCGTGCTGGTGGAAAACCTCGAATACGCCGCCTAAGCAGCAAAAAGGCTACCTGAAAATTTCAGGTAGCCTCCAAATGAAGCCTTGATTAAATCAGCCGCTCCAGCTGTGCCAGCACATCGTTGAATTCGCGCTCCTGCTGGCTCAACAGGAAAAACAACTTACCCGCGTCTAGGTTTTGGCTGCCGCATTCGGCCAGGATTTCCACGATACCGGAAAATGCATTGATTCTTTCCAGCAGACTGTCATACACCGCAGCAGCAGCCCGGCGTTCGATACCGTGTTTGATGGTTTGGGAAATGGAAATAGTGTTTTGAACGTTCATGACTGAACTCCTTATGAAATTGATTTTGTGATGTCCACCGAATGGGTGGGCGGGCTTCAATCACCGTCATAAGTCGGCTCGCGGTATTCCCCGAAGGTATTGTATTTCCGCGTATAGACCCGCCATAACTGGCAGCCTGAAAGAAATTATTAGGCGTAAAAAAGCCGCACTGACGGGGCGTTTATTCCGCTTATGAATGTGATGGCGCGATATTAGCGCAGGCTGCCTGAAAACGCAAGGCCAACCCCGCATACAGGCCAATCCAAATTTGGACTGCCCTCATGCCCAAAACAAGGAAATTATCGTGTCCCTCATCCTGCTGCCCGTTCCCTCCCCCGTTTTTGCCCAAGGGGGCGAACTCAAAACCGACAGCCGCAAAGTGGCCGCCGCCTTCGGCCTCAAACATTTCCACGTTATGCGCGATATTCAAAAAATTATCGCCCAAGTACCTGAAGAATTTAGCCAATCCAAATTTGGATTGAGCGAATACACCGACCGGCAGGGCAAATCCCGCCCCATGTACGAGATGACCGAACAGGGCTTCATGCTGCTGGTCATGGGCTACAGCACCCGCGATGCCATGCGCATTAAAGTTGCCTACATCCAAGCCTTCGATCATATGCGCCGCCAGCTTGACCGGCTCAACACCACCGTCATGCAAAAGCTGCTTGCCGCTATCGAAGCCGAAAAGCAATCCTTTGCCGTTGCTTCCCTCGCCGGCCGCCTGCTGCGCGAGCGGCAAGAGCTTAAGCCCGTTTATCAGGAGCGCATCCGGCTCTGTCAAGAGCAAATGCAGCCCCTGCTCACCAATTTTGAAACCCCTTGAGGATAGTGCCATGACCAGCCCAGCCCGCCGCCACTTTTTGCAGGAAACCGCCCGCCTCGCCGCCGAGGCCGGTGGCGACATCCCGCTCGCTGAATTAAGCGTTTACCAGCAGCTGCTCAAACAACTGTATCAAGACAAAACCATCCTCAAAGCCATCAACAGCAACACCGACAAAGCCAAAGCCAAAGCCGACATGCTGCCTGCCTATGCCGAATGGATTGCCGGTGTGCTGCAGGGCGAGCAAGCCCAAGCCGACGACAAAATCACGCCAACGGTGCTGATTTGGATGATTGATTGCGGCCTTTTGGATGAGGCGATGCCGCTCGCAGCTTTTGCTCTCGAGCACAAGCTGCCCAGCGCCGACGAGTTCCAGCGTGAAATGCCGGATTTATTGCTGGAGGAATACGCCGACCAACTTTCCGCTGGCTACACCATCACCGGCGAGAACATGAAAACCTTGGTTGAATGGGCTACCGCCAAAGGCGAAGACGGCCTGCACCGCTACAACGTCAATGACAACATCCGTGCCAAGCTGCTCAAAGCCGCAGGCGAATGGGCCGAAGAGCAGCAAATGCCCGACTACGCCCGCAGCCTGTACGAAACCGCGCTCACTTATAACGACCGTGTCGGCGTGAAAACCCGCATCACCGCATTAAGTAAAGGCGACAGCTAACCTTCTCCCCCGCCGTATGGGGCGCGGCGGCCTGTCTGTCGGATTTCCTGTTGTTTCCTTTGCCGCCAGCCTGGCCGCCGCTGCCGCCATACCCAATGCCGAAACCGAGCCGCCTCATGTCCGAACTCACCTTCCCAACCGCGCCGAATAACGCACAGCCTCCCACGCTGAAAACCATCGAATCGGGCAGCTTCTGGCCGCAAATCAACCTCGACCACTTACGGCAGGCCGCCCGCATCGACACCACCATCACCCCGGAACGCCTGCACCATACGGCAATCGAAGCGGTGGCCTACGTCAATGCCCAGCTGTCCTCTTTGCTACCGCTGCGCCCGTAGCTGGCCCGTGCCGACGACCTCACCATCAACGGCGAGAGCATCCGCATCCACCGCTACCGCCGCGCCGTGTATTGCTACACCAAAGCCTTATTGCTCGAGGCCTATGCCGACTACGACGCCACCGGTAAAACCGCCGAACGCGCCGCTGCCAAGCAGGAGCAGGCCGAAGACTACCGCCGCGAAGGCCATTACGCCATCGCCTGGCTGCTCGGCCACCGCCGCATCGACAGCGAGCTGATTTAAGGCTACCTGAAGAGGCTACCTGAAAATGCGCCGCACCAAACTGCCCGCCGATACCGTCATCAGCACCGAAGGCGACACCATTAGCGCCATTGCTTATCGCCTCTATGGCAGCAGTCGCCAACGCGTGGAAGAGATTTTGGAGCGTAACCCCGGCCTGTGCCGCTATCCTGCACAACTGCCTGCTGGTATCGCCATCAGCCTGCCAATCCAACAAAACAACAACGAGCCGGCTGTTATTAAAACCGTCAATTTGTGGGATTAAACCAATCATGACTCCAACCCCTACCTCTGACAAACACACCGCTCTAGTCAATACCGCCGTTATTGTGATCGGCAGCTACCACCTGCCTATTTCAATCGCTTTCGGCGCACTGGTCGGATCCAGCCTGTTTATCTTGAGCCGGCGCGGCCACGGCCCGGTATATAAAGCATGGCTGTTTGCTCTCTCCTATTTCTCCGGCGTATTCGGCGGCGAGGATGCCGCCGCCATCATCAACTGGCTGCTGCCCGAACGCGGCCTGTTGCAGATAAACGAGTTCACCGGCGCGGTGCTCGCCTCCGCATTTTCCGTGGCCCTTATCCAGTACGCCTACTCAATCATCGACCGCCGCAACCGAGAGGAGACAGACTTATGACCCCACTGCAATACGGCATCATCGGCGCACTCGCTGCCGCCTCGGCCATCAGCGTGCTGTTTTTTGACAAACGCGGTAAGACGCACAAGCCGCTGGCCTCCGTCATCGCCTACCTGATTTTTTTGCAAATGGCCGCGCTGGCCGGTGCCGCCTATCTGCACGCCGAACGCCTCATCATTTGGCTGCTTATCCTCGTCCTCGCGCTCTACACCGGCAGCATCCTGCTGGCGCGCGGCAACGTAACCAAAATACAACCGCCCAGAAAAATGTAACTAGTCAGGAGCAAAGAATCATGACCCCGCTACTCAAACACGGCGACAAAGGCGAGCCCGTCGCCGTCCTGCAACGTGCCCTCATCGCCGCCGGCCACCCCATCGCCGCCGATGGCGACTTCGGCGACCAAACCGAGGCCGCCCTCACCGCCTACCAGCAACAGCAAGGCCTCGTTGCCGACGGTATTTGTGGCCCCGCCACAGCCGCCGCCATTGCCCACGCATCTACCAAAGGCTACCTGAAAGAAGCCGACATCCAGGCGGCGGCCGCCTTGCTGGATGTCGATGCCGCCGCCGTCAAAGCCATTGTGCAGGTGGAAAGCGCCGGTAGCGGCTACCTGCCGGACGGCCGCGTAAAAATCCTGTTCGAGCGCCACATTTTTTATCGTGAGCTGGCGAAGGCCAAAGGCAAAGAGTTTGCCGAGCACGCCGCTGCCGAAGCTCCGCATGTCTGCCATCCGCAGCCGGGCGGCTATCGCGGCGGCACTGCCGAATATCCGCGCCTCGCCCGCGCAATGGGAATCGATAAAACCGCCGGCCTAGCCGCTGCCTCGTGGGGCTTGTTCCAAATTATGGGTTTTAACCATCAAGCCGCCGGTTTTGATTCCGTTGGCGAATTTGTCGATGCCATGAAACAGGGCGAAGGGCAGCAACTCCAAGCCTTTGCCCGCTTTGTCAAAGCCAACAAAGCCATGCACGCCGCCCTGCAGAAAAAAGACTGGGCCAAATTTGCCAGCCTGTACAACGGCCCCGCCTACAAACGGCACAACTACGACAGCAAGCTCGCCAATGCCTACGAGCGCTACGCCGCCCAACAAAAAACCCCGCCGGATAGCGGGGTGGAGAAGGTTGCGGTTTAAATCAGCCGTTCCAGCTGCACCAACACATCATTGAATTCGCGCTCCTGCTGGCTCAACAGGAAAAACAGCTTACCCGCGTCCAAATTTTGGCTGCCGCATTCGGCCAAGATTTCCACGATGCCGGAAAACGCATTGATTCTTTCCAGCAGGCTGTCATACACCGCAGCAGCCGCCCGGCGTTCGATACCGTGTTTGATGGTTTGGGAAATGAAAATGGTGTTTTGAACGTTCATGACTGAACTCCGTATTGATTTAGTTAGGGGATTGCTGCCCGAATGGGGCGGCGGGTCTCAACTACCGTCAATACACGGCTGCCGCTATTTCCCGAAGGTGTTGTATTCACGGCTATCAACCCGCCAAAGAAACTTTGACGTGTATTTGCGCAAGGCGCAAAAAAAGCGCGCTGACGGGGCGAAAGAATCCGGTATTGATTTAGTAGTGGCGCGATATTACTCCAAGGCTACCTGAAAACGCAAGCCCAATCCGTAAAGAGAACTTTATGCTACCCGCCAAATTAAACCTCCCCATCATCCTCGCCGCCCTGCTCGCCGCGTCGGGCATTGCCCAAACTGTACAGCACTACCGCCTTAAATCCGTGCAAACCCAGCTCACCTATGCCAAAGACGACCTCGAAACCAGCCGCAGCGAGCTCAAGCAGGCCAATGAGCGCGCTGCCGCGCTGCAGGCCGCCAACCAGCAAATGATGCAGCAGCTCGCCGCCGCCCAAGCCGAAGCCGCCGCCCGCCGTGATGCGCTGACCCAAGCCTTGCAGGCCAATGCCGCATGGCGTGATACCGAGCTGCCAGCCGCCGTTAAGGAGCAATTGAAAAAATGACCGCCCCCGTTCAAATTACCCCGCATTTTTCGCTCGCCGAACTCACCCGCAGCAGCGTTGCCGCCGCCCGTGGCCTCAATAACCAGCCAAACGATGAGCAGCTCGCCAATATCCGCTCCACCGCTGAACGCCTGGAAAAAATCCGTGCCTATTTGTGCCAAAAATACGACCGCAGCGTCGCTATCCGTGTAACTTCCTGCTTCCGCAGCCCTGCAGTCAATCGCGCGGCCGGCGGCTCGGCCACGTCCGCCCACCTGCACGGCTCGGCTGCCGACATCCGCGCCGCCGGCCTCACCAGCCGCCAACTGGCCGAAGACATTGTGCAGATGCGCAATGAGGGATTGATTACTTTCGACCAGCTCATCCTTGAGTTTCCGGACACACCTGGCATCAACTCTTGGGTGCATTTCGGCTGCCGCCACCACAGCGCCGAGCGCGACCAAATCAAAACCTCGGTTAAACGCCGCATCGGCGGCAAGCTACAAACCGTCTATTTGGAGGGATTAGTGCCATGAGCCACACCCAAGCCGTCATTGCCGCCACCCTATTGCTGGCCGCCTGTACCCCGAAAACCGTTGTCCGTTACTTGCCGCCGAGCTGCCCCGCCGTGCCCGAATGCACCCGTGCCCCTGTCAGCCTCACCACCAACGGCGACCTCGCCCAAGCCTATTTGCAGCGTGATGCCGAATTGGCGCAATGCAAAATCGCCCGCGATACCCTGCAGCAATGCCTCACCACCACGCCCAAACCATGAGCCGCCAAATCGACCAAGCCTGCGAAATCGAAGAGATGCACCGCCGTCTCGCCCTCGAAGAGCAGGCACGAAAAAGCCAAGCCGCCGCCGCCGCCGCCGTCTCCGCCTACGAATGCGAAGAGTGCGGCGAACCCATCCCCGAAGAGCGCCGCCGCGCCGTTATCGGCTGCCGATGTTGCGTAACCTGCCAGGAGGAAATCGAACACTATGGAAAAACCCGCATCGCTGCGCGCCGCGATTGAAAAAAGCCTGCCGGAAATCGCACAACATCCCGACAAACTCACCCTGTTTGTCGGCAACGGCCACATCCGCGCCTACAAAGCTACCCTATCGCACACCGCCGAATTTACCCTCTCCCTGCTGATTACTGATTTCACCGGCAACCTCGACGTGCTGCACACCACCATCGTCCATTGGTTGCAAGCCCATCAGCCCGATATTCTCGGCCCCGGCAACACCGACCCCGCCGCCTACCGCTTTGAGGCCGACATCCTCGCCGACAACAGCTACGACATCCTCATCGAGCTCAAACTCTCCGAACGCACCCGCGCCTTGGTAGACGATAACGGCAACGTCCAAATCGACCACCCGGCCGAGCCGCAGCATAAAACAGACCTCACCGGCATCCTCGGCATTGGCGGTTAAGGCTACCTGAAGAGGCTACCTGAAATGTCCGCATCCCCCGAACTCGACCGCTACATCGAAAACCTCGACACCCTCATCCGCAAGCTGTCGCCCGCCGAACGCCGCCGCCTCGCCGGCGACATCGGCCGCCAAATCCGCCAGGCCAACAAACGCCGCATCCAAGCCAACATTGCGCCAGACGGCAGCCGCTTCACTCCGCGCCGTGGCGTGGCCGCGCGCAAATTCGGCGGCCGCCTGCGGGTGGAGCAGGATTTTGTTTACAACGGCAAACTGCGCCGCTTCCGCACCCTGCGCCAACTGCCCGACACCGATGCCGTGGCCGGTTGGGAATACACCACCGGCCACCTATTCAAGGCTCTGCGCAGCAAAATCGGCAAGCCGGACAACAGCCCGCGCGGCAAGCTGATGTTTCGCAAGCTGCACCAATACAAATATCTCAAACTGAAAACCACCGATAACGAGGCGGCTGTCGGCTTTATGAGCGGGTTAGCTGCCTATATCGCTGCCGCCCACCAATACGGCGAAGACGGCCGCCCCGCCCGCGAACTGCTCGGTTTCTCAGCTGAAGATTTGAGCCTGATTGAAGAGCTGGTTATCCAACATTTTCAAGCTGCCCAGCAATAAATCAGGCTACCTGAAATTTCAGGTAGCCTGATTTATTACTTGTGTGCTTTAAACAGCCAATTGAGCTATTTCGCAGTCGTACAGGGCGGCAAGCTGCTCCAGGGTTTTTTCTTGCGGGCGGTTGCCTTTTTTCTCAATTTGAGACAGGGCAGATTGACTGATACCAAGCTGTTTTGCGGCTTCATTTTGATTCATGCCGCGATAAATCCGCCAGGCGGCGACAATGCTTACGTCTTTATCCAGCATAATATCCACTACTTCACTAGGCACAGTTTCGTCATCGTATTGGTCGGATTCGTAAGGGATAGGCTCCCACACGGTTTCATCGTCAGCATCGGCTATTAAGCGGCGGTAATCGGCCACCGGCAGCACCACATATTGCGGGCGGCCTTGGCGGTCGTTGATATATTGCAGAGACATGGGCACTCCTTAGGACCTTATAGTTAGTTAATAGGGCGATAGGCGGGGCGGTAGCCCCGCCGTGTCTTGTCATTTATTATGTTATTTGTAGGTTTTGCTTTGGCGTCTTAAGATTTCTTGAACTTCGATGATTCTCGGCACCCCCTCGATCACCTCAAAAAATATTCGGTAATTGCCAACCCTCAACCGATACCACTTTTCAATTTTCTTAATATCCGCCGCCACCTGCGGGAAGTTTTTCAGTTCGTTTACCCTCGCTTTGATATTCTGCGCATACCGCTGATCAATTTTTTGCAGTTGTCGCAGCGAACGAACTGTCCATCTAATTTTCTGCTCCATCACACCTCCATATCTTATTAAGATGCACACATTATAAGTAAATAATCTTATATTGTCAATAAATATTAGAAGTAATCTAATATATTTATTACTGCTTGTAAAAAACCCCCTCAAACCACCAGTCGACAGCCCCCGCGCGATAGCGGCGGCATAATCGGCACACGTCCATTTTACGAGCCGCCCCGTGAACACCGCCGAAATCTCCCGTCTGCTCGCCAACCTCATCAAGCAGGGCACCATCGCCGAAAGCGACCCGGTAGCCGGCCGCGTGCGCGTGCTGCACGGCGGCCTCACCACCGATTGGCTGCCTTATTTCGTGCCCGCTGCCGGCGGTGTGTCCGTGCATCGCCCGCCCAGCATCGGCGAGAACTGCATTGTGTTGTCCCCCAGCGGCGAGCCCGCCAACGGCGTCGTGTTGTGCGGCATGGCCTCCGACCAATTCCCGCAGCCAGGCAGTAGTGCAGACGAAACCGTTGTCAAATTTCCGGACGGCGCAGTCGCCAAATACAACCACGCCGCCAGCAAGCTCGACATATCCGGCATCAATACCGCCAATATCCAAGTCGCCAGCCTGACTACCGTCGATTGCCCGCAAAGCACTTTTACGGGAGCAGTAACAGTACAAGGCCTATTTACTTATCAGGCCGGGATGGCTGGCAGCAACGGCGCCACCGGTACCACCACCATCAACGGCGACTTTAAACATAACGGCAGCTTCGAAAACACCGGCAAAGTCAGCAGCAACAACGTGGTGCTCGACGACCACGTCCACAGCGGCGTGCTGGCAGGCGGTGCGGACACAGGAGGCCCGAAATGATGTCCGAAACCACCGGCCGCCTGCTGCCGCTGGCCGAGCACGTCCGCCAATCCATCCGCAATATCCTGTTTACCGCCGTCGGCACCCGCGTCCAGCGTGAGGAGTACGGCAGCCTGCTGCCCCTGCTGATGGATGCCCCGCTCAACGAGGTAACGCTGTTGCGCTGCAATGCCGCCGTAGTGTTGGCACTCGCCAAATGGGAGCCGCGTTTGGTGATTACCGCCGCCGAGACCCGCGCCGTCCCGGCCGATAGCGGCCTGCGCGTGGAAATCAGCATCACCGGGCGGCTCGGCGGCCAAATCGAAAACTTTATTGTCGGATTGTAACCAAATGGAAATCGACCTTACCCAACTGCCCGCCCCCGATGCGGTCGAGGTGTTTAGCTTTGAGCAGATTTTTGCGCGCAAAAAGCAGCAGCTCATTGCGCTCTGCCCGGAAAGCATCCGCACCGTCATCGCCGCCACGCTGGAGCTGGAGAGCGAGCCGCTCACCATCGACCTGCAGCAGCAGGCCTATTCCGAAATGATGGTGCGCCAGCGCATCAACGAGGCCACCCGCGCCGGCTTTTTGGCCTTGGCCGCCGGTGCCGACCTCGACCATATCGGCGCCGGGCGCGGGCTCACCCGCAAAATCATCCAAGCCGCCGACCCCACGCAAATCCCGCCCGTGCCGGAAATCAAAGAATCCGACAGCGATTTCCGTAAACGCATCCAGCTCCACCCGGAAAAATTCGCGGCAGCCGGGCCGCGTGCCGCCTACATCGCTCACGCGCTGGATGTGGACGGCGTGGCCGATGCCAACCCAACCCGTCCGGTGGCCGGCACCGTGCGCGTGTACATCAAAAGTTATGCCAACCAAGGCGTGCCGGACAGTGCGCTGCTTGCTGCCGTTGCCGCCCACCTCTCCGCCGAAGAACGCCGCCCGCTAAATGATGTGGTCGAGGTCGAAGCCGCCACACCGAAAACCATCAATATCGAATATGAAACCGTATTTGAGAGCGGGCCAGATAAAACCCTAGTCACCGCCCAACAGCGCCGTGACTTGGAAAAAGTGCTGGATGAAAACAGCGGCCTGGCCGGCGAACTGGCGCTCTCCAAAATCATCGGCGCGCTCGATGTGGTTGGCGCAAAAAAAGTGCGCCTGATCCAGCCAACCGCCGACATCGTTTGCACCGCCGGCGAATTTATCCGCGTCGCCACCATAACCGCCCGCGAGGTCGGCGCATGAGCCAAACCATCCTGCCCAGCAACAACAGCCCATTGATGCACGCGCTCGCTAGGCTAACCGAGGCCGAAACCGCTGCCATCGATTGGCGCGTGATTACCCAGTCCAAAGACCCGGCCGTGTGTGCCGCCGTTTGGCTGCCGTGGCTGGCGTGGGAAAACAGCATCAGCGACGCCGAAGGCTGGCGCTTTGCCGAAACCGAACAGGCACAACGCAACCTCATCGCCGGATACATCGAAAAGCACCAGCTCAAAGGTACGCCGGCCGTCATCCGCCGCCTGTTTAGGGATTTGCAGCTCGGTGAAGTGGACATCTTGGAACGGGTAACTGAAAAAACATGGGACGGCAGCTTTAGCTTTGACGGCACGCACCTGTTCGGCGGCGCACCGGGCGACTGGGCCAAATACGCCATCGTCCTCAAACGGGTAGTCAGCATCGAGCAGGCCGAAGTCATCAAAGCGCTGCTCGCGGAAATCGCCCCCGCCCGCTGCCAGCTGCTCTATCTCGACTTCCGCAGCAACCCGCTGTACTGGGACGGTGAAATCACCTTTAACGGCAACTACACATTTGGAGCAATCACAAGTGGCTAACATAAAAAACACCAAAGAATGGGTGGACAACGTCCGCCAAATCGAAGTCGGCGACCGCGTGATCGGCGGCACCGATGCCCCCATCAATATCTGCCTCTCGCACCTTGTCGGGCGCACAGGCTACCTGAAAGAAAAAATAGATGCTGTGCCCAGCAAAACCGTTGCCGGCCTGCTCAAAATCGATTCGGCCACCGATAGCACCGACGAAACCACGGCCGCATCCCTCAAAGTAGTCAAGATCGCCTACGACAAAGCCGTTGCCGCCGAAGAAGCAGCAGAAGGCACAGTCAAAACCACCGACAACCAAGAAATCGCCGGCGACAAAACCTTTACCGGCCTTGCCACTCTGAAAAAAGGCGCGATTGTGGCCGACAGCGTAGGCGACTTTAACGCCAACCAATACCTGCAAATCGGCTCCAATAATGTCAACTCCTATTTTTACAACAAAAGGAGCGGCAAATACCTGTCCATGCGCAACGACGGCGAGCTACGTTATGACGGCAAGCGCCTGCTTAATGTAGACGACCTCTCCGGCATGATACCCAGCGGCGCCGTGCTGTACTTCGCCGGGAAGACCGCCCCGTCCGGCTGGCTCAAAGCCAATGGTGCCGCCGTATCCCGTAGTACCTATGCCGCTCTGTTTGCCGCCATCGGTACGACATACGGCACAGGCGACGGCCGCAGCACGTTTAACCTGCCCGACTTACGCGGCGAATTTGTGCGCGGTTGGGACGACGGGCGCGGGGTGGATAACGGTCGTGTATTTGGTTCAGCACAGGCAGACGAGTTTAAGGCGCACACCCACGGCGGCGTGCCACAGCGTGCCGGCGACAGCGACCGAGGCGGCTCGGTGTCATGGTTTTCGATTGACGGCATCGGCCAAACCGAAGCGGCCGGCGGCAGCGAAACCCGCCCGCGCAACATCGCGCTACTCGCCTGTATCAAGATTTAAGGCTACCTGAAAGGATAAATCATGAGCGAAAACCAATACCCGCCAACCAAACCCGTTTGTCAGTTGGATGCTGACAGCATCTACCTGCACCAAACCGTGGCCGACCTCGACCCACTGGCCGCAGACGGCAGCTACCTACTGCCCGCCGGCTGTGTGGACACCGCACTGCCCGAAGCCCGCGCCGGTTTCGCTGCCTGCTGGCTACCTGAAAAAAACGCCTGGCAATATCTGCCCGACCATCGCGGCCAAACCGCCTATCGTACCGAAGACGGTGCGGAGGTGCGGATTGAACAGGTGGGCGGGCTGCCCGAAGGCCTAACCATGCTGCCACGAGAGAACGAATATCAAACGTGGGATGACAAAGCGAAGGCATGGGTGCTGACCAAGGAAGACCAAGCACAGCTACTGGCCGAAGCCGTCGGACGCGGTGTGGTGGCCATCAACGATATGGTGGACGGCGCTTACCGGCACGTTACCCGCTTCCAACCGGAGTACGAGCTGCGCGAGCAGCAGGCGCGCGACTACAAGGCAGGTGGCTGCAAAGGTGAAGCCCCGGAACAGGTGGCCGCCTTTGCTAAGCCGACAGGCAAGACGGCGTGTGAAGCCACCGACATCATCATTGCCCAAGCAGATAAACTGCGGGCGGCAATGGGCAGGCTCGGCGTTTTGCGGATGCGCAAATTTGAGCTGGAGACATTGCAAACAGCAGCAGAAGTGAATAAGCGGGTGGCGGAAATATTGGCCGAAATCCAGCCGATTGCCGATAAATTATGCAAGGTAGGCGAAAATGAGTAACCAACAAATCTACCTGGCTCTCTACCGTGGCCGCCGTAGCGGCAGCGGGCTCAAAGTGTGGCTCGCCCGTGCCACCGATTGGCTCACCCGCAAAATTACGCGCGGCCAGTACAGCCACTGCGAAATCGCCATCAGGCTACCTGAAGATACCCCCGATGGCGCGCCGCTGTACGAATGCCGTAGTGCCAGTATCCGCGATAAGGGCGTACGCCGCAAAGTGATGCCGCTGCCGCCGGACAAATGGGATGTTATCCCGCTGCCAGCCAGCCAGGCTATGGCCGAACGTTTGCAAAGCCTGTGGGATAACACCCGCGCCGCACCCTATGATTTTGCCGGTGCGATAGGTTTGGCGATTGCCTGCCGCCACAGCCGCCGCCGCTGGTTTTGCTCCGAATGGTGCGCCCAGGCCATCGGCCTGCCCGAAAGCTGGCGCTTTAGTCCCAACAGCCTGCCTGCCGTGGTGTATGCCTTTATCAATCGCGGCTGCCAGCTGTAAAAAATCCCCCTAAAAACCAAAACCCTCGCCCCGTGCGCGCCAATCGCGCATGATGGGGCAGTCCGTCAACAAGGAATCCCGCCCATGACTGCTTCCCGCCACCACGGCATTACCGCCAACGAATTTACCCACGGCGTCCGTGCCATCGCCGATATTTCCACCGCCATCATTGGCATGGTTTGCACCGCCGACGATGCCGACAACGCCGCATTCCCGCTTAATACACCCATTTTCCACACCTCCGCCTACAACGTGCTGGGCAAAGCTGGCGAAAAAGGCACGCTCGCCAAATCGCTCGACGCCATCGTCGACCAAGCCGACGCGCAAATCGTGATTGTGCGCGTGCCCGAGTCCGACAATGCCGACACCCTGAAAGCCAACGTCATCGGCAGCGCCACCGGCGGCAACTACACCGGCCTCAAGGCTCTGCGCCGCGCCAAAGCCATCACCGGCCAAACCCCGAAAATCCTCGGCGTGCCGGAAATGGATAGTCAGGATGTGGTAACCGAGCTCGTAGGGCTCGCCCAAGCCACCCGTGCCTTTGTTTACGCCAGCGCAGGCGGCGCGGAAAACATCAGCGAAGTAACCAGCTACCGCCAAAACTTCGGCCAGCGTGAGCTCATGCTCATCGATAACGACTTCCTCGCTTTCGATACCGCAGCCAAAGCCAACAAACCGGCTGCCACCATTGCCCGCGTACTCGGTGCCCGCGCCAAGCTCGACACACAAATCGGCTGGCATAAATCTATCTCTAATACCGAGATTAACGGCGTTTCCGCGCTCAAATACGGCCGCACTTTCGACCTGCTGGACAAAAACTGCGATGCCAACACCCTGAATAATTCCGAAGTAACCACCCTGATCCGCGAAAACGGTTTCCGGGTTTGGGGCAACCGCACCTGCTCATCCGATCCAATGCTGGCCTTTGAAGTGTCCGTGCGCTCTGCCCAAATCATCCAAGAGACCATTGCCAGCGCCTTTCTGTGGGCAATGGATAAACCCATGCACCCCAGCCTGATCGAAGACATCATCATGGGCATCAACGCCAAGCTGGCCGAATACGTCAATAAAGGCTACATCCTCGGTGCTCGTGTGTTCTTGGATAAAGGCAAAGTCACCCCGCAAGCCATCCAAGCCGGCCAGTTTGCCTTTGATTACGAATGGACTTATGTGCCGCCGCTGGAAAACATGGTTTTCAACCAGCACAACACCGATACATTTTTCGTTAATTTGGTGGAAAAGGTCATCAGCTTTGCCAGCAACTTAAAAGCCACCACCATTTAAGGACAGCACACCATGAAAATGCCCCGCATCCTCAAAGGATTTAACTTATTCGTCGATGGCGAAAACCAATACGGCATCGTCGTCGATGTAACCCGCCCAAAAATCGCCCGCAAAACCGAAGACTACACCCCGGGCGGAGCCATGGGGGAGATGACCATTGTGCACGGTTTCGAAAAATTGGAACTGGAAATCACCAGCAAAGGCTACGACGCCGACATGTTGCGCTCCATGAGCTCCAGCATCAACGGCAAGCTTATCCGCTACCAAGGGGCGCTACAGCAAGAAGATGGCGGCGAATACCAAGAGCTCAAAGGCGAAGCGCGCGGCCGCATCATCGAAGCCGACCCCGGCAGCGACAAGCAGGGCGAGGGCGGCGAGCACAAATTCAAAATTGCCTTGGTCTATTGGAAAGAAACCCTCGACGGCCAAGAGATTTTGGAATTCGACTTTTTAGCCAACAAGGCCAGCTTTGGCGGCAAAGACGAGCGCGCCGGCCTGCGCAAGGCACTCGGCATGATGTAACAAAAAAGGCTGCCTGAATTTTCAGGTAGCCTGAATCCCACCATCCCAAGGAAACCCCATGAAAAGCAACCAATCCATCCAAATCAACGAAGACAACACCGTAACCGTCATTTTGAGCAACGGCGACCGCCTCACCCTGCGCGAGCCGCTGGGCAAAGACATGGACGACCTCAGTCAAGACCTCATCAAAATCAAACACACCGACCAAGTGCAAAAGCTGCTCGGACGCATCAGCACCCCGCAGCTCACCCGCCTGCAATACGGCAAACTCGGTATTGCCGACACCCAAGTTTTAAATACGGCCCTGGATTTTTTTTCAGCGCCGCCGTCAGCGAGAGCGGAGTTCGAGGCGGCGCTGACCGAATTGGGCTACCTGCCGGCCTCCGCATCCGAGCCGACGACTGCGCAGCCATCGTAGCCAACGCCCCACATCTCTACGACACCGCACAGCAAGAAGAGCTGCAGTTTTTCAATGCCGTCGCCGACTGCCTCGCCCAATGCGCGGCCACCTTTGGCGGCGGCATTGCCGCCTTCGGCGAAATGCCCCTGCTCACCCTTCTGCGCTGGACCCATCGCGCCGTGCTGCTCACCCGCACGGCCGAAGAAGACGGCGAATAAAAACGCCCGCCGAAGCGAGCGTTAGCAATTGGGGAAGGCTTATTGGAACAGTAGCGTGGCAAAAATCACCGCCAATCCAATCAGCAACAGGAAACCGAAGAAAGCCCAAGCCAGCATAATACCGTCAGCTAACGGATTGGATTGCTCGTAGTTACGATACATTTTCAATCTCCCATCAAGAGGCAAACATGGCAAAAGACCTTGTACTTAATATTATTATGCGAGCCAGCGATAAAGCAAGCGGTGCGTTTACCAAGCTATCCCGCGCCGCCCGTGGCTTGAGTGGAGTGTTGCAGGAAAACCAACAAAAGCTGCGCGCCGTGCAGCAAACCATGCGCCAATCCAATGCCTACGGCGATTTGCAGCACAAGATGCAGCAAGCAGCTGCCGAAAGCGACAGACTCACCCGCGAAATCAAACAGCTCACCCGCGAAATCGCCGCCCAAGGTGCGCCAACTACCGCCCAAGCTGCCCGCATGAAACAGCTTGAGGCCGCCAGCCGTGCCGCTGCCGCCAAAGAGCAAAAGCTGGCCGATGAAAGCCGCCAGTTATCCCGCGAGCTGCACAAGGCCGGTTTCGACACCAAGAATTTCGCCAATGAACAAATGCGCCTACAACGCGAAGCCGCCCGCTCCACCGCCGAAATCAGCCGTCAGAAAGCCGCGCTCGACCGCCTGGAAAACGCACAAAAAGGCGTATCCAATGCCAAAGCCGCCGCCGGCCGATGGGGTGCGGCCGGTGTAGCTGCCGGTGCCGGGGCGGTTGCTATTAAGCGCGGCCTAAGTGTACCGATTCGGGATTTTTCTGAAGCAGAAAACGCCGGCATGGATTTGCGCGTAGCCATGATGGATAGCAGTGGCAAAGTGGCGGCCGCCTACAAAGATATCGACGCCCTAGCCACTCGCCTCGGCGACCGCCTCCCCGGCACCACCGCCGACTTTAAAAACCTGATGACCATGCTCATCCGCCAAGGCATGAGTGCCCAAACCATCCTCGGCGGCACGGGTGAGGCGGCGGCTTATCTCGCCGTGCAGCTGCGCAAAAGCCCGGAGGAAGCTGCCGAAATGGCTGCCAAGCTGCAGGATGCAGTGCGCGCCACCGAAGGCGAAATGCTCGGTTTGGTTGATACCGTGCAGCGCATGTACTACGCCGGCGTCGAAGACCAAAACATCCTCGGCGCATTCGCCAAGCTATCCCCCGCCCTCGATATTGCCAAAATCAAAGGTGAGGAAGCCTTGCGCACATTCGGCCCGCTGATTGCCATGCTAGACCAAGCCGGCCTCTCCGGTGAAAGCGCCGGCAATGCCCTGCGCAAAGTGTTTACCCGTGCCATGAATAGTGCCAACGTACGCAAGGCGCTAGAGGATGCGGGCGTTTCACACTTGAATATTGACTTTACCGATGGCAAAGGTGAGTTCGGCGGTATCGAGAATTTTTATACCCAAATCGCCAAATTGCAGCAGGTAAACACAGAGAAACGCCTGCAAATCCTAAAGGATATTTTTGGCGATAATGCCGAAACCCTGCAGGCATTGAATACCATGATCGAAAAAGGCCAGGCTGGTTACAATGAATTTGCCGCCAAGCTGCAGAATCAGGCCAGCCTGCAACAACGTATCGATGCCACCCTCGGCACCGTAACCAATCTATGGGATGCCGCCAGCGGTGCGTTTACTAATTTCATGGTCGAGCTCGGCAGCAGTATTCAAGGCGAGCTGCGCACCGTCATTGGTTGGATTAACGACATCTCCGTCGGCTTGAGTAACTGGACAAAAGAACACCCAAAAGCTGCCAACGCTATCCTGAAAGTCATTGCGATAGTGGGCATTGCATTGGCCGTATTTGCTGCACTGGCAGCGGTGATTTCCGCCGTCATCGTGCCGCTGGCCGTGATGAAATTAAGCTGGGTAACGCTGGCGGCTTCCGGAGGCGCGGCCGTTGGCAAAATCGGCCTGCTCACGCGGGCATTTACCCTGCTCGGCAGCGCCTTCCGTGGGCTTATCTCTATGATGATAGCCAACCCCATGCTTATCGCCATCGTGGCCGTGGTCGGCGCGCTGTATCTGCTCTATACCCATTGGGAGAGCGTCAAAACCGCCCTGCTCGCTGGGTGGCAGAAAATTGACACCGCATTTGCAAGAAACCCAATTCTCAACTTTATTTTTCCGATAGTCGGCCTCGCCCGTCTCCTTGTAAATAACTGGAATATTGTCGCCCCGTTTTTTGCCGGGCTGTGGCAGAGCATCAAATCATTTTTCAGCGGCGGTATTTCCGGCATCAGCGCGCAAATCGTCAATTGGTCGCCACTCGGCCTGTTTTATCGAGCCTTCGCCGCTGTACTGCGCTGGTTTGGTATCGAGCTGCCCGCCAAACTCTCCACCGCTGGCCGCAACATGATCCAGTCGCTCATCAATGGCATCAAGTCCATGCTGCCCGACCTCTCCGGCGTGTGGCGGCAAACCACCAATCTGTTTAACGGCCTCAACAACAGCGCCCGCCGTGCACCCGGCGCGGTCGGCAATATCGTCGGCGGCCGTGTCGCCAAAGGCTTTTCCATCGGTGGTTATACTGGCGCGGGCGGCATCAACCAAATTGCCGGCCTCGTGCATCGCGGCGAGGTGGTATTCAGCCAGGCCGACGTGCGCCGCTTCGGCGGTTGGCGTGCAGTGGAAGCCTTGCGCACCGGCGGCATGCGTGCCCTGCAGTCTTTAGGTGGCGGCAATGCCAACCCAGCGCCTGCTTTGGCTGGCGCCGGCGGCGTTACTATTAACGTCTATGCCGCCCCAGGCCAAGACGAGCGCAGCATCGCCCGTGCCGTGGCCGCCGAGCTGGACAAGCGCCGAGCCATCGCCGCCCGCCGTGCTAACTCACGCTACCAAGACAAGGATTAACCCATGCCCCTCGCCACCCTCGGCTTTTTCGTGTTTCACACCGCCACCATCCCCTACCACGGCATCGACCGCAGCCAAAGCTGGCGGCATCCACACAAAAGCATTGTCGGCAGCGACAGCCCGCCGCCGTCGCAATACACCGGCAAAGAGCCGGATACCATCACCATCCAAGCCGAGCTGCGCCCGGAAGTTACCGGCGGCGACGGCAGCATTGACTGGCTGCGCGATATGGCCGACAGCGGCCAGCCCTATCCGCTCATCCTCGGCACCGGCACGCTGCTCGGCAGCTACGTCATCACCGACATCCAAGATAAGCAGAGCCAGCTCATGTATGACGGCAAAGCCCGCGCCATCAGCTTTAGCATGAGCCTGAAAAAAGTGGCAGACCATGCCTTCGGATTGGAGGGCGAAGCGCTCGGCCTTGCTGTCGGCATGGTGCGTAGCTTGGTAGGAGTGTAGCCATGAGCCTGCTCGACACCGTGGCGGATGCCGCCAACAAAGTATTTGCCGCGCTCACCGACAGCGGCGGCCGCCATCTCACGCCCATTGCCCGCCTCACCATCGACGGCAAACCGTTCGGCAATGCCGCCGTTTCGCGCATCGTCAGCATTGAGCTCACCGACAAACGCGGCTTCGAGGCCGACGAGCTCACCCTCGAGCTGGACGACTACGACGGCGCACTCGCCATCCCGTCCGCCGGCAGCAAAATCACCCTGCATCTCGGCTACCAAGAGACCGGTATTGTCGATAAGGGCGAGTATCTGTTTTCCGAGTTCACCCACACCGGAGCACCCGACCGTTTAAGCATCACCGCCCGCGCCGCCGACCTTGCCGAAACCCTTGCCCAGCAGAAAGAACGCAGCTGGCACAAAAAAACGCTCTATCAAATCGTCGAGGCCATCGCCAAAGAGCACGGCTATCAATACCGCATTGCCGAGCAATACCAGCGGGAAACCATCGCCCATATCGACCAAACCAACGAGAGCGACGCCAGCTTCCTTTCCCGCCTTGCCGAACGCTATGATGCCATCGCCACCGTAAAAGCCGGCCGCTTGCTGTTTATCCCGGCCGGTGAGGCGCAAACCGCCGGCGGCGCACCCATCCCACCGCTCACTATTACCCGTGCCAGCGGCGACAATCACAGCTTTAACTACTCGGCCACCAACGCCTACAACGCCGTCCGCGCCTACTACACCGACAAACGAACCGGACGCCGCAAAGAGGTTGTCATCAACAAAGACAACCTCGAGCCGCAGCGCAAAACCGAAACCCGCAAAACCCGCCGCCGTCGCAGAAACGGCAGCCGCACCATCACCCGCACCGTGGAAACCACCCGCCGCATCAACACCGACGGCCTCAAAATCAAAACCCTGCGCCATCTTTACGCCAGCGAGCAAACCGCCCTCACCGGCGCCCGCGCCGCCTTCCGCCGCCTCTTGCGCGGCGCCGCCCAATTCAGCCTCACCCTGGCCGCCGGCCGCCCCGACCTCACACCGGAAACCCCCGTCAGCGTGTCCGGCTTTAAACCCGAAATCGACAGCCAGCAATGGCTGATTAAAGAAATCAGCCACCGCCTCGACAGCAGTGGCTACAGCTGCGGCATCCAGCTCGAGGGGCAAATCAACCTAGACGAACCGGCAAATGGCGGGGAGAAACCAACGCCCAGCAAAAAGGCTACCTGAAAAAAATTCGGTATATCAGATATAATAAACAGTAGAGAACAAGGAAAAACAATGGTAACAGCAGTATCTTTATTCAGCGGTTGCGGCGGCTCGGACACCGGCGTGCATCAATTAGGCATCAATATTCTAATGGCCAACGATATCATCCCTTACGCCCGGGATGTGTATCTAGCCAACTTGCCAGCTACCGATTATCTGCTTCAAGACATCCGCACAATAGAATCTTTCCCCGCCGCCGATTTGCTGCTGGGCTGTTACCCCTGCCAAGGATTCAGCCAAGGCGGATTGCGTCAAGCAGACAACAAGCTTAACTTCCTATATAAAGAATTTGCCCGAGCACTAAATCAAATCAAACCCAAAGCCTTCATCGTTGAAAACGTAAGCGGCATGTTGCGCTCCAACTACGAACACCTGCTCAAAGACCAAATCGACACCTTCACCCGTATCGGATACCGCGTGAAAACCCAAATTCTCAACGCGGCCGACTATGGCGTTCCTCAGTTGCGCCACCGTATTTTTATTGTCGGCATCCGCCACGATTTAGGAGTGGAATACACCTTTCCTCAGCCCACGCACGGTCAACTTGGTCGGCATCCGCACATAACCATTCAAGAAGCTCTGGCAGGTTTCCCCGATTGGCCGGATGAAAGCGAATACTACAAAAAACCGTTTCATTGGTACTACATGTCGCGCAACCGCCGGCAAGATTGGAATGAACCGGCCAAAACCGTAGTCAGCAATGCCCGCCATACCCTATTGCATCCCGTTAGCCCAAAAATGGAAAAAGTGGGTAAAGACAAATGGCGCTTTGCCGAAAATAAACCAGCCCGCCGTTTCAGCTATCGGGAATGTGCCGTCTTGCAGGGCTTTAAAAAAGATTTGGCGTTCCCGGAAACCGAAAACGCCAGCCTGATGAATAAATACAAAGTCATCGGCAATGCTGTGCCGCCTGCTCTATTCAAAGCCGTGGTGGCCGAATTATTGCCGTATCTCTAATAAAATTTTTCCTTTACTTCAGAGAATTGTTTTATATTGCCGATAATTTCATCAGGCATTTGAATATCTATATTCAGGTCAATAATATTTTGAAGAATACGCGCTCTATCAAAAATTATTGCACCACTTGTATCTTCACTCACAAAACTCCGTTTTTGTAAGTGGTCAAACCAGTCGTATGGGCTAAATAGAATATGGCTGTGTGCAATATCCAATTCTATTTTATTGCGAAGCCTGGCAAAAGAAGCTTCAGTAGCCTTATCGGTTAATATATCAATATCCGAAGAGCAGCTACATTGCATAGCCACAAAAGGCAATTTGCCAACTTTATTATTCCTGCATTTATGAAAGGCTATCAAGTCCAGCCCCAAATCACCGCTATTAGAAAAGTTTGCTTTTAATGCATGCTTATCCAAGCATAAATCACCAATAAGCGCCTTCAATCTTTCATTATTATTCCCGCTATAAGTATCAACCCCACTGGCAGCAGCCCCAAATCTTTTCACAATCCATCCGTAATCGGTATTAAATATTTTCTTAGCTAACTCATAACAAACTTCTTCAAAAAAATTACGGTATAAATTTGGGTGACGCAAATACTTCGCATATAATGCAAACAAAAAATAGAGATAAATATTAGCCTTATGATGTGTTCCGTCAAAAGAAATTAAGCAATAGCCACCTTCATCCACTTCGAGAGAAAAAGGCCAAAAATCCTTCCACTCATTTTTTCTCTTTTCAAACCGAATCCGGATAAATTTAATGAGCTCATCCATTGAAACCTTATCTGGATAAGGCTCGCCATATTCCAATGCTAAATCAATCTCATCAAAATCATATTCATTCGTGATATTCCTGTTGTCTTCAAGCAGGTTAAGCACCTCTCCAACAGAATAAGATTTATCTATATGGCATACTGCCCGAAGCTCCATATGGTCAAGCAGCACCCCTAGTAATTTCGTAGATTGCCTAGCAAAGTAGTCATTCTTGAATTCTGTTGCTTTAAACCAAGCATTAAGAGAATCGATATCACACATCTTAAAATCCTATCGCGGTTTATTTGCTGATAAAATGCGTGTAACATCTCTAGACATTTTGATGAAATCTTCCCCTATCTGCTCCAAATCACTTGCATGAATTTTTGTGAAAGGAGTAGCATCGTCATGCTCATCGGCATTCCGCCTTATTTTAGTAATGAGCTCGTCTAGTTCCCTAGCGTTTTTTTCAACTAGCACGATTGTCTGCTCAAAAGCAGAGATATAACCGTCACTCAAGCGATAAGCAAGTTGCAAATCTAATGTTTTTTTAAATATCTCAATAGATTTTTGATTCTCCAACACTCTAGCTAGGATAGGAATTTGGCGTGAATCTGGAACGGGGGTCTTACCATGAGCATCTTCTCGAAATAGCCATATGAATAAATCTTTTCCATGTGCAGAATTAAAATTATGCTGGTCAACATCACTTGCACTTTCCAGTCCAACATATTTATAGACACTAGGGAATGTTAATGCAGTATAAATTAAACTGAAGTCAACTTGTTTTTGATCCAATCCTTGGATATCAAAAAACGTCCCTTTTTCATCTTTGCCTTTTTCATAGATGTAATATGCAGCCAGCGTCTTCCCAACAGTTGGCGCCTTGCTGCCAATTTGCCGCGCCAAGATTTTGTGAATCTCCTCATTGTTGCCGCTCAAATCAGGCCGTTGTTCTAAAAGAAGAGATTTAAGCTGGTTGAGGTAGATAGCCTTCTCTAGCGAGCCCCACGATTTAGTGCCGGTAATATGCTTGAAGCCAAGATAGCCCAAGATGTCCTCGCGGCAACAAAATTCCAAGCATGGCACACGAGACGGTCGGTGAATACTCTGCTCATTAACAATGGCTTGAATTGATGGCAGACTACTTAACTCTGGATTTTGCAGTATCTTTAATGCACTCAATCTCCGATTGCCTTCAACCACAATCAATTTCCCGTGGCCGTTTTGATAAACCAGCAGCGGCTCGCCCGGGAAAAAGCCTTGCTCAGCAATAGAAACAATCAAATCGATCAAAGACTGCTCACTCAGCATGTATTTGATTACTTCATTTTCATTGCTTTTATCAAAAGATAATGCTGCAAAACGAGGATTTTCAGGGTCAAAATATAAATCTGAAACAGCAATATCTCTGGATTTGGGGAAAGTATGCGACATAGCCACTCCAAAAAAACAAACAACAGGTTGCCTACAAATCCGGCAACCTGTTTTCTTTTAATCTAATCCACTCTACCAATTTTGGTATGGCAGAAGCCAATGATTGCAAAATCGTCCGGCGGCGAAGCCGGATCAACATATTCCGTTTCGTAGATGGGGTTGTCGCTGCTGATGCGCAGCCGGCCGTCGGCCAGCCATTGCAGCCGCTTAATACGCAGCGCCCCATTCAGGCGCAGCACGAATACGCCGTCGCCGCGTTGGTGCGTCAGGTTGATAAGTACGATGTCGCTGGTTTTCAGGCCGGGGCTCATGCTGTCGCCTTTAATCGGCAGGCAGGCCAGCTGGCCGGCAATCAGCTCCTCACGCTCCAGCCACTCCGAATCAAACGGTATCTGCTGGATGATGTTTTCGGTATCAAAAAAACTACCATGCCCGGCGCTCACTGGTACATCGTATAACGAAACTAATTGGATTTTCTCGTTATCAATATTACTCGTAATAGTTTGATTCTCAACTCCATAGGGCTTGTTTTCATCATCAGATACCAACTTTCGGTGTCCAATCTCAAGCCAAACTTCTTTTGCAAGCTCAGAATGTGTTTTAGGAGCTTCGCCTTTACCAAGAATCAGCCAATCCAGTGATATGCTGGTTTTATCAGCAAGAAATATCAAATAACGATATGGTATATATCCGTGATTAATCCAGCGATTAATTGTTTTAACAGGTACATTTATAAAGCCAGAGAGAGTATCAACATCCTCTATATCTAGGGCTTTTTTTAACCTTGCCAAAATTGCATAGACACATGCTTGATCTTGTAAGTCCGGATTGTCCGATGCCGCTAACTGCTCCCAAGCGCCATTGTTTAGTACGCTATCTATATTTTGTGAAATCGATGGCTCAAATATCGCATCAAACTCATCGTCTTTCAGATACGGCTTGGGTATGGCGGCCGCCGGAGGAAATATGGAATCATTGCTTCCTTTTAAAATCCAATCAACGGACACACCCGACAATTTAGATATAACCAGCAGATAATCAATAGGAATATTATCCCGAGACTTCCAGCCGGAAACGCTGGATTCAGCTTGGTTAAGTTTTTCAGCCAATTCTTTATTAGTTTTAACACGCAAAGCTGCTTTTGCTCGTTCAAATACAGTGCTCACAAGTATTACCTTAAAAAACAATTAAATACGCAAACAACGTAAATTCGCTATTTACGAATTCGTATTTTAGGTATACAGTAGGAACTACCACGAACCTACAACTGTATAGCCTATTGGGCAGAAAGGTAGATTATAGAATGAGTAAGCAAAATGTTAAAGAGCCTAATCAAGAAACTCATCGGATACGCAACAACAGTCCAATCATCCAAGCTGTCGTTCGTAAGCAGGAAGAAATCACGTTAATCAAACAGGCTGCGGCTCTTAGTGGTTCTAGTGTCTCTGGTTTCGTACGTACTGCTGCAATCAAAGCTGCCCGCCAAGCGTTGGCAGCTTCTGCTGCTGAAGCTGCTGCCCTGAAAGCTGCCCGCGAAGTACTGGCATCCGCCACGCGTGCTGCTGAATCGGTAGCCGCATCCTAAGCCCCTTCAGGCTACCTGAACACCAAGACACGAAAGGGCTAATCATGGCAAAAATCCAATACAGCAAAAAACTGCGCCGCCTGCAATCTAAGTTGGCCGCGCTATCTCAACGCATCGCCGTCTTGCAGGCTGCCGGTGGGCAAGCGGCTAATACGGCATGTGCTCATCCTGCCAGCGCAGGATTTCTTCCAACCCCTGCTGCGCCAGCAACGCAACCGATGCATCCGATTCATTCAGTTGCTCCAGCATCCATTGCAGGGCATCGGGAAAATGCTCGTATGCAATCATGCCGGCCTTGTAGTCATCCGTCAGCGCCAGTTCCCGAGCCAGCAGATACGCCACTGCCCGCCATGCGGCAGCTGCCGCGTTATTGCTCAAGCCGTCTTGAGCTGTTGAGTTTTGTTCAAGAGCCATTGCTCCCCCGTCTTCTGGAATTGCTGGAAAATAAAACAAAGATATACGCAGAAATCAACGAGCTGCTTAGTCAAATGGGCGTAGCGCCGCATGAAAAGGGAAGGGGCTAATCATGGCAAAAATCCAATACAGCAAAACTCTGCGCCGCCTTTTGGCGCGCCTGCATCAAATCAGCCGGCGCATCGCCGAGGCCTATCAGGCCGCGCCCGATGAAATCGTCAGCACCCCGTTTGATTGTGCAGATTCAGCCGCGAATCCAGCGTCGCCAACGCTTCCTCAATCACCCGCTGCTCCTCTCCCGGCTCCGGGCTGTGCAACATCAGGCCAAGCGTCCGCTCCTCTGCAATCAGGGGCGCGATTAGAGAGCGAACAGCCTCTTTATCCTCGTTATATTCGCTTAAAACATTTCGCAGCAAA
The DNA here is from genome assembly GCA_963515595.1 of uncultured Eikenella sp. Lineage (GTDB taxonomy): Bacteria > Pseudomonadota > Gammaproteobacteria > Burkholderiales > Neisseriaceae > Eikenella. The sequence continues at coordinate 31,186 of CAUPYH010000007.1, forward strand.
GCAGCAATTAGTAATTCTTGAGCATCAATTTCTAATTCGGCAGCAGATGTTGAGCGGCCTGACTGCGCAGGGGCGTTCTTTAATTCGCCGACGTTCGATTTCCGATTCATTTTTAATCTCCGGTTATTTTAATCAGTGGTTAAAAAAATATGATGAGCTTATCACGGAATTAGACACTCTGCTGGAAGGGATAACCGATGACGCCTAGCCCCATCAATCAAGCCATCCGCACGATGGCACAGTCGCCCAACGGTGGCTACGCCGCTAGCGCCGCCATGCTCGGTATGACCACCGCTGCGCTGGAAAACCGCCTCTACGAAGTCAAAGGCCAGCGCATCGGCATTGCTGAAGCCATGCTGCTGCAACGCCTCACCGAGCGCACCGATTTTGCCGCCGCCGTGGCTGCCGAAAGCGGCGGGGTATTTGTACCGGTGCCGGAAATGGATGCTGCCGCCTTGCTCGGTGAAGACATCCGCGACCATCTGCACAGCTCGGTCGAGGAGCTCGGGCACCTGTTTCAATCATGGCGAGAATCTACGGCAGACGGCTTTTTGAGCCGGCCTGAAAGCGCCGAGCTGTGGAAGCAAGTGCGCGGCGTGGTGAGCCACCTGGTATCTGTGGCCGCGCTCACCGACCGCATCTATGGGGATTTTTCAAATGCCGCTGAAAAACCGTAACCAACACGAGCCGGGCAAATTCCGCGTTCAGGTAGCCTGCCCCAACTGCGGCCACCGTTGCCTGGTGCGCAACAGCGTCGCCCCAAGTCGCCTTACACGCCAATATTATGTTTGGTGCACCAATCACCTCTGCGGCTGGCGCGGTTTAGGCATGTTTGAAATCACCCGCACCACTCACGAGCCGCCACCACCGCTGCGCCACGGCACGCTACCTGAAACAGTGGATGCCAGTTTTTTCATCAATCCTCCGCCCGTAGAAGACCAATTATTTTAAGCCCGTCGCTGCCGCTTGCTGCGTGCAGCAGGGTTTTTGCCGCCCTAAAAAAGGGAAAGGAAAAATAAAATGCAAGAAATTCAGCAATTTGAAAAACCTCGCCCCGCTGGTTATACGCAAGCCGCTTGGGATTGCCGTAATCAGATGCTGGCTAAATTAGCCGAACATGTGCCCATGCAAACCGCCGCGCCGCGCCAGCCGATGGTGCACGAATTGCCGGCCAATCAAATCGCCAGCCGCCTGCTCACCCCAAAGCAGGCCGAAGGGGTGGAAATTGTGCAAAAGCTGTGCGGCCACATCAACCGCGCCACCGCCCAAATCAACACCACCCTCATCACCTACGAGCTGCCGGTGGGCACGCTCTGCCTGCCGGAGGTAGCCAATCTGTTGTGGCAGCTGGACGAGTGCATCATCGCCGCCCGTGCCGCTGCCCGCCGCCTCGGTATCCGTGCCGTGCAGCCGCAAGTGCGGCTCACCGCCCCATTGCTCAAGCCGGCCGCCAGTCGGCAAAGGGAGGCCGCATGAATGCCTAGCAACAGCAGGCTGTGATCCGTCTCGGCAACCGCCTCTACCACGATGCCATTGCCGCCGCCAATGCTGCCATGTCTGACGGCGTAAGCGGCCACCTCGCCACCGCCGCCTACAACCAGCTCGCCGGTGTGTGGGAAACCATGCAGGCCGTGCACAGCCACGATAGCACCGCCGCCGACCACATCGGCCACCTTATCGACCAGCTCAACCAACGCCAGGGGAACCGTAATTATGACTAACCTCACTCCCGATTTTCAGGTAGCCAAAATGATTCAGGCTGCCGCCGCCGAAAGTATCCACAGTATCTACGCCAAAGCCGACCGCGCCTGTGCCATGTATGAGCCGCTGCAACAGCTGGCCGACTGCCTGCAGTCTGCCGGGGTGTTGTTCCAACTGGGCAATTTTGCCGACTACAGCGAACTCACTCTGCTGCTCGATATTGAGACGGTGGAGCAAGACGTTCGCATCGACCGTGCCGTGCAAGAGTTTACCGAGGAGAGCGGCTGGGAGCTGCGCCGCAGCGAGCCGCAAGAGATGGCCGGATACGACATCACAATCATCGTTATTTGGCTGGTTAATCCGGGCAAGTTGTCCGAAACCATCACGCTTACGCTCCGTTACAGAGGAGAAAACCATGTCTAAAGTCGCCGCCATACTGTTCGGCATCCTCATCGGCTTGCCAGCCGGTGAATACATTAGCGATTCCTACCGCGCAGGGCAGCAGGCCGCCATGCAAGCCGAGCTGGACAATGCCGAGCGCCGCGCCGGGCTTTATTTTCAGGTGAATCAGGATTTGCAGCACCAAATCACCGCCGCCGACCTCGCCGCCGAACAAACCCGTGCCGACTGCCACGCCCGCCGCCAAGCCGCCGCCTTGGCTGCCGCCACCCGCCGCGATCCAATGGCTGGGGTAGTGTTGGAACCGGCAGGGGAATAAACATGAGCACTTGCCGCCATTGGCAAACCAGTCAAGCCGGAAAAGATGGCGAACCGAAACCAGCGCCCATGCTGCGCCACGGCTTCGCCGCCTGTGCGCAAGGCGAATGTTTCAACTTTCTGCCATCTCGCCGCCCGGCCTGCGGCAAATACCAAGCCATCAGCCAAGCCGCCCGGCGCCGCCGCGAAGAAGTAATGGCAGATCTAGAGCTAAAAAATTCAGGCTACCTGAAAGGAAAATCATGAAACCAAAATCTACCAATCAACAAATAAATCTGCCCCGTTGGCTTGCCGAGCGCGCCGCGCGCCAAAGCGTATTGATGCAGTTAGATATTCCGTTGGTTGCAGAAGGAGAACAGCAGATTGCCCAAAACGTGCTGTTTCGCGCCGGCTATCTGGTTGCATTAGAAGACGTAGCCGTTGCATTGGGCTGGCATGAACTCGCCGACAATATCCGGCATTTGGCCGAAGAACGGAAGCAGCAGTGGGATGAAGCCGTAGTCCGCTGCAACCAGTTATCTCAATCACATTGATTTTTGAGAATCACACCATGAATTTGACAGCCCCCGCCCGCGCCGCCTACAATCGCCGCACTACTCACAAAGCGGCAGCCGCATCCGTCAATCCTGCGGTATTTTTGCGCCCGTCTCGCGCGGGGGCTCGCCATGTTTATGGCGGGATGATAGCCGTCAATACAATACCGCAAGGGAATAGCGGCAGCCTTCTTTGTGAGGTAGTTGAGTCCCGCCCACCTCATCCTGTGGGCAATACACTAACTAAACACAAAGGTATTTCCCATGAACTCCGTTTCTTCCGGCCTGTCTGTGCCGCTCTTCTCCATTTCCTCCCTCTCCGACCGGCTGCGGGCCGATATTGCCGCCTTCTCGGCTGTTACCTCTCTGCTTTCTGCTGCACCCAATCACACCTTGGATGCCAACGAACTCTATTTCCTACTCGAAGCCATCAACCAGCGCTTTCAAACTGTGCTCGTCGATTTGGAGCGCCTAAGCTAATCCGCTTTAGGCGATTCTGCCGCCTGGCTGCCCTGTTAGGTATGCCGGCGGCAGGCGGCTGCCTGTCTGTTGCAGGAGGCAGTGTATGAGACCAGCACTTACTAAAGTCAGCCGTTTTGCCCAAGAATTTCTCGACAAAATGCCGCCACAGCTGGCCGAGCTGGCACGGCAGCGTTGGCTGAAAACTGCCAACGTGAAGCCGGTGCGCAAACCGCATGAGCTACAGCCTGAATACAGCGACGATAAAGCCAACTGCGAACTGTATGAATTTGCCAAGCCGCTGATGCGCAACCCGCTGCCGCTGGACTTGAACGTATCAGACGACGATATCTGCAGTTATGCCGACAAGCAGGCTGCTTTGTTCCGCAGCCGTGCCAAATACGGCATGGATATATTCAAACAGCTCAAGCTGGCGGAGAAGGACGGCCTGGATGATTGGCAAAACAGATTTGCCAAGCAGATTAAGGCAGGCAACTGGAAGGCGATTGCGCTACGCCTGCAGGATGCTCGCTGGTGGCGTCGTTTCCTGCGCCGCGCCATCGGCCGCCGCCTGGAAAATACCTTACGCGGCGGTATGAATCTGATCCACCGGCGGCATTGGCTTTATGTATCGGCTCCCGCATTGGTACGCCGCCGTCAGCAGAAGCACCGTAATCGCGTCTTGCTCGAATCATTGAAGATGGTGAATGAGCTGGGGCAAACCTTCACGCTGGCCGAGCTGGTGGAAAAATCCAACGCCAACCCAGCTATCCGCCGCGCCGAGCTGATGACCCGCATTGCCGGTTTTGAATACATCGCCCGCGAAACGGGGCACATCGGCGAATTTATCACTTTAACCTGCCCCAGCCGCTTTCACGCGGCGCATCATGTTTCAGGTAGCCAAAACAGCAAATACGACGGCAGCACGCCGGCCGAAGCGCAAGCCTATCTGCAAAAAGTTTGGGGGCGCATCCAAGCCTCGCTGCAGCGCCAAGAGATTGCCGTGTACGGCTTCCGCGTGGCCGAACCCCACCACGACGGCACGCCGCATTGGCATGGTTTGTTTTTTATGCCGAAAGAGCACCGCCAAGCCTTCCGCCGCACCGTAGCCCGCTACGCCTGCCGCGATAGCCGCGAAGAGCTGGGGCTGGATTACTTTGAGACCAAGGCCGCAGCCACCGAACAAGCTAAGTTGATTCAGGCCGCCCAGCGCCGCCGTGCCATAGAGCAGGGCGGCCATGTGTCCAGCATTAAGTCGCTGCTGGCCGATATGCAGACCGAAGCAGGTTTTTGGGCGTCGGCCGACTACCGCGCCTTTCAGCAGGTGGATGCCCGCGTTAATTTTAAAGCCATCGATTGGCGGCGCGGCACGGCAGCGGGCTACATTGCCAAATACATTGCCAAAAATATCGACGGCAAAAACACGCTGGGCGACAGCGTGGGTATCGACTATGAGACAGACGGCCGCAACGTGGTAGAGACTGCCGAGCTGGTGGATGCTTGGGCGTCGCTGCATGGTATCCGCCAATTCCAACAAATCGGCGGCGCACCCGTTACCACTTGGCGCGAGCTGCGCCGCGAAGGCATGACTGCGGGCGACTACAACGACACGATTGTCCGCGCTGCGCTGGCTGCTGATGCTGGAGACTGGGGTAAATTTACGATGATTATGGGTGGGGCGACCGCCAGCCGTGCCCAGCGACCAATCCACCTCTACAAAGAAGACCCGAAAGAGCTCAACCGCTACCAAGAGCCGCGCCCGCCGATGATTCGCGGGGTGTTCGAGCCGGAAACGGGGCTTGTAAAAATTAGCCGCATCCACGAATGGCAGATGCTGCAGGGCGGCAAAGCCGCCCCTTGGACTGGTGTCAATAACTCTACGAAATCGCAAAAAGTGGGTGAAGCTGCTGATTTTGAAGCAGAAGATGATAAGGTTTTTGGGAAAGATCCATATCGCGGCATGGAGCCGCCGCGTTGCCACATCCCGCTACTGCGTGAAGAGATACTGCAGCAGATAGATCGAGTGCTGGAAAGCGAAGCCCCGGCCATCATTAAAGAGCGCGAAATCACCCTTTTGCACGGGGCGCTGAATGATTTAACTGCCCCGCCAACTGTCAATCGCCATGAGGTCGCCGCCGAAGTTGATGCTGCCCGCACCGCCGCCGAGCAGACCCGGGCTCAAGCAAATGCTATGCGTGAATACAAAAATCTCCTGCACCACCTTGACCGCCTTTCACCGCCGGCCAACAGGCTACCTGAAACCGCGATTGACCTAACCCCATTTAAAACCCCATACCGCCGATGGCCTGCACCAAAACGCCACGATACCGCCGAAAGCGTGATGGCCGAACTCGACACCCTGCTTGCCAGCCTCGAAACCGAACATGATGCGCTCTACATCGTGCATTAATTGTGGCCGGTTTAAGGCTACCTGAAAACCATGATTCCGCCGCCGCGCCCTTGGGTACGGCGGCCACCGGAGAAAATTAAGATGAGCGAAATGTTTTTAACTAGGGATGAGGTTGCCAGCCTCACCGCCTACAAGCGCTACGGCAAACAATGCGACGTGCTGCGCCAAATGGGCATCCCGTTTATCACCAATCCAACCGGCCGCCCCATTGTCGTGCGCGCCGTGCTCGAGGGCAGGCCGGAGCAAGCTGCCAGCCCGCGCCGAAGATGGCAGAGTAGCAAGGCAAAACCAAATTAAACCATTATGAAACAGGCAATAAGAAATCTTCCCATGAGAATGCGGCAAAAGAAAACCAGTAGCGGCAAGGTGTATTTTTACTATGACACCTGCGCCAAGCCACGCAAGTGGCTGCCACTCGGATCGGACTTTTTCGAAGCCTTGCGCAAGTATGCCGACTACGAACAGGAATACAGCCAAGAGCTGACCGCCCGTATTGAGCGAGAGGCCACTTTCCGGGTGGTGGCCGAGCGTTATGTGCGCACTGTGCTGCCAACATTGTCACCCAGGACGCAGTCGGATTACCTGTATCAGCTCAAATTTTTGTACGAGTATTTTGACGGCGATAACCCCGCGCCGATTAACCAAATTTTGAGTGTGGACATCTACGAATATTTGGAATGGCGGCAGGCGGCCAAAATCCGTGCCAATCGCGAAATCGCGTTGTTTAGCGTTATCTTTAATTGGGCGCGGAAATGGGGCTACACCAACAATGAAAACCCATGCCGTGGCGTGAATAAATACCAAGAGACCGGTCGCCATGTGTACATCACGGATGAGCAATATTGGAGGCTGTACGAGTGCGCCGAGCGGCATCTGCAACTGTTGATGCTGGTTGCATATTTTATCGGCCAGCGTGTGGCCGATTGCCTGAAAATACGCACCACAGATATTAAAGATGGGGAGCTGTGGATTGAGCAAAACAAGGTGCAAACCAAAGTCCGCATCAAACTCACCGGCGAGTTGGCAGAGGTGCTGGACTTGATTTTGCGGGAGAAGGGCGAGCAGAAACACGATTACTTATTTGTCTCGCTCGGCCGCCAGCGCCATCGCGGCCAGCCGATGACATATGCTATGCTGCGCGGCGCAATGGATAGGGCCCGCGAAAAAGCTGGAATCGAAAAGGCAGCCTTCCAGTTCCGCGACCTCCGCGCCAAGGCAGCCACCGACACCGACGATGCCGTCGGCATCGAAGCCGCCCGCGTGCTGCTCGGCCACACTACTCAAAACATGACCAAGCGCTACATCCGCAACCGAAAAGGCCACCTCTCCGAGCCGGCCGTCAAGTTAAATAAAAACCGTCAGGCTACCTGAAAAAACGCATGGGAAACCGTGCTTTTTTCATGCGGCAAAATGCAGAAATGTAGAACAAGCCATAAAATGTAGAACAAAACCAAGGCCGAAAATACAGCAAAACCCGCTCGAAGCAGAGCGGGTTTTTGTATTTGTAAACAAGCTGTTCTGTGGTGCCCGAGACCGGAATCGAACCGGTACGCTCGTATTAAGGAGCGACGGATTTTAAGTCCGTTGTGTCTACCAATTCCACCACTCGGGCCGGGCTGTGGTTTCTCAGCCTGGATGATTGGAGGCGGGGGCGCGGATTTTAACCGGCCTATGCGAGGGTTGCACCCCACGCAGCATAAACACTCTGCCACCCCGCCGTGCTGATTGATGTATGGTTGATTTAAACCGATACCGCAACGGCTATTTACTGCCTGCGGCTTACATTCACTTTGGTATTTTGGAGGCGGGAGTCGGAATCGAACCGGCGTACACGGCTTTGCAGGCCGCTGCATAACCACTTTGCTATCCCGCCAAATTAGCTTTTGGCCGACTGTATCGGCCAAATCTCTAAAACTTGGAGCGGGAAACGAGTCTCGAACTCGCGACCTCAACCTTGGCAAGGTTGCGCTCTACCAACTGAGCTATTCCCGCGTAAACCGGATTTTTTTAAACTGTGGAGCGGGAAACGAGTCTCGAACTCGCGACCTCAACCTTGGCAAGGTTGCGCTCTACCAACTGAGCTATTCCCGCTTGGGATTCGGATGATTGAAACTTGGAGCGGGAAACGAGTCTCGAACTCGCGACCTCAACCTTGGCAAGGTTG
>CAUPYH010000008.1:0-39035 GCA_963515595.1 uncultured Eikenella sp.
TTGTGGTGACCTATATGGGCCTGCCCGTATTCTTCGGTTTCTACCTCTACCACAAGCTGCGTTATCGCACTCACCTGATTCCGCTGGAAGAAGTGGATTTGGGGGATGAAGAAGACGAGGATGATGAAGACGAATAGTTTGCCTGCTTAGATACGGCAGGCTACCTGAAAATAGATTTGGTGTTTCAGGTAGCCTTTTTAACTTCTCTCCTCACCTTGTATCCAATGGAAGCAGTTCTTCGAAGGCAAGACAGTAAGCTGTGGATGGTAAAAGCACACTAAAAGGCAAACTAATACTGCAACAGTTTCAGGAATGTTATTGAATGCTTTCAGGTAGCCTTATATACAACAGGATACCTGAAAACGTAAGTCATCATGCAACCAAACACCCAACAAAAAAAGACTGCCATATTGGCAGTCCTTTTTTCATCCGCTCACTCTTCACCCATAAAGCCACGCAGTTTTTGAATGGCTTTGGCTTCAATCTGGCGGATACGCTCAGCGGAAACGCCGTATTCGGCAGCCAGTTCGTGCAGGGTGAGGCCGCCGTCATCTTGCAGCCAGCGGCTTTCCACGATGCGGCGGCTGCGGTCGTCCAGCTGGGCAAGCGCGTTTTGCAGGCCTTCGGTCTGCATAGCGTAGCGGGCTTTTTGGGCAATTTGCTGGGTGGGCTCGCTGCGGGTGTCGGCCAACCAGTCGATGGGAGCGTAGCTATCCTCGTCGCTATCGCTGTTGTCCGGCAGCAAAGCAATGTCTTTGCCGGTCATGCGCTGTTCCATTTCCAGCACTTCGTCCATTTTCACGCCCAAATCGTCGGCGATGGTTTGCGCTTCTTCGGGCGAAAGGGCGTTCATGCTTTTACGCATGCTGCGCAGGTTGAAGAAAAGTTTGCGCTGCGGCTTGGTGGTGGCCACGCGCACCATGCGCCAGTTGCGCAGGATGAATTCGTGGATTTCAGCCTTAATCCAATGTACGGCAAAGGAAAACAGGCGGGCACCGCGGTTGGGTTCGTAGCGTTTTACGGCTTTCATCAGGCCAATATTGCCTTCTTGAATCAGGTCGGCTTGGTTGAGTCCGTAGCCATCGTAGCCGCGCGCGATGGATACCACCACGCGTAGATGCGACAAAATCAGTTTCTTGGCGGCTTCCAGGTCGCCTTGCAGTTGGCGTACGGCCAAGCTGTGTTCTTCCTCTGCGGTGAGCAGCGGAATGCTGTTTACCGTGTGAATGTATTGCTCCAAGCTGCCGTGGCCGCTGGGGATGGGCAATGCAAAAGTGTTATTCATTGTTTCTTGATTCCTTTTAATATTTTCCGCCTTCGGCGGTATTCGTCTTTTTCTATCTCTTTAATTACAGGCGTGATTAAACACCTATATTGTGTGATTTTGGTTTACGATAGGTTAAATTTTGTATTTTTTAAATTCTAATTTATTTTCTATATTGCAATAACCAGCAACAACTTCGGGCAAACGTATTTATTTGCCCTCATCTTGCGGCTCGGCACTTGGCTCGCTGCTTTTTTCAGGTAGCCTTTCCTCTATTGCATCGGAAACAGGTTTGCGCCGAGGCAGATAGCCGGCCAGCATCAGCAATACGGCCAAACACAACAAACTGCACACCAATGGCAGCGAGCCGCCCATTTTCATATACGGGGTTTCGCAACGATACCCTTCAATATTGCCTTCGAGCACGGTGCGGATGTCGGGCGGGGCAAGTTTCACCACTTGGCCTTGCGGGTTGATGATGGCGGTGGCGCCAGTGTTGGTGGCACGTACCATGTAGCGGCCGAGCTCGAGGGCGCGGGTTTGCGATATTTGCAAATGCTGGTGGATGGCGTTGGAGCGGACAAACCAGCCCAAATTGCTCACATTGGCCAGGAGGCTGGCTTGTTTGGCAGAGGCAATCAGTTCGTCGCCAAAGCCGTCTTCGTAGCACACGTTAAACGCCACGCGCTGGTTAGCCAAAAGCAGCGGGGCTTGGGCGCTGCCACCACGGTCAAAACCGGCCAAGGGCATGTTCATCATGCGGTACAGCGGCTCGGTGATGGCGGGCAGGGGTTTGTATTCGCCAAAGGGCACGAGGTGGTTTTTAGCGTAGAACGGGATGTCGTCTGGGCGGTCTGGATGGTAATTGCTCAAGTTAATCACGGCATTCAGGTAGCCTGTGCGCTGCTGGTTGTATTGGGCAATACCCATGGCGAGCGCGCTACCATTGCGCTGGGCTTCGTAGGCAAATTGATCCAGAATGCCGGGATTATATTCCTGCAAATCCTGCCGCATCATGGGAATAGCGGTTTCGGGCAAGATAGTGATGTCCGCATGGCTGTTGGCTACTTGCTCATAGTAACTTTGCATGGTTTCGTTCAGATAGTCGGCATCCCATTTCAAAGTTTGCGCTATATTGCCTTGCACCAACGCCACGGTAGCACTGCTGCCATCAGGCTCGGTGAAGCGCTCTTGGCGCAGCTGCCAGCCGCCGACGATAACTCCGATCAGCAACACAAGCGGCAATACCCGCCGCTTCCAACCTTGGTTGTACAACACCAGTACCAGCCATGCGCCGCAAAAGGCACACAGTAGGGTAAGCAAGTGCACCCCGCCCACGGGAGCATAGCCGGCCAGTGGGGAAAAGTCGGCCACCTGGCTGTAACCCAACGCACCCCAACCGAAGCCGGTAATCGCCCGCTCGCGGGCAAATTCGGCCAGCGCCCACAACACGGGCAGCAAAAGGCCAATACGCCAACCACGGGGTAGGCGCGCTTTTTCCAGCAACCAAAAGCAGGCGGCAGGATAAAGAGCAAGATAAGCGGGCAACAGAATGGTGAGCGGTAAGGCATACAGATTGGGCAGACCGGATATGTCGTGCAGCGCAGTGTGTATCCAATAGAACTGTGCAGCGTAGCCCACCAACCCGAAGCAGTAGGCGCCAAACACGCTGTTTTGCGGCCGCAGCTCGGTGAGCCGAATCAGGGCACCGAACAGCAGCGGCATCAGCCAAAAATGGTAATACGGCGCAAACGCCAGCGGCGTGGCGGCTGCCAGCAGCATTACCAGCGGCCAATACACATAGCGCCGACTACACCAATCCTCAAATTTCGCAACCCAATTCATGTTTTCAGGTAGCCTTGATAAAGAAGCGGCATTATATAGCCAAATTATCGCTGCATGGTGTTTTCAGGTAGCCTTTTCTGGCTGGAGGCTACCTGAAAACGCACTGGCTGAAGATACCGAGTAACGGCCTCAACCTGCACAACCTACCAAAATAAACTTGCACTGCCGCAGCAAGCGGGGTAGGCTTCGCCCGTTTTTAATTTGTCGTATGTAGAACCAACCATGAAACCACACCACCGCCGCGCCGTTTACGCCGGCAGTTTCGACCCCCCCACCAACGGCCACCTATGGATGATCCGCCACGCACAGGCCATGTTTGACGAACTTATCGTGGCCATCGGCACCAATCCCGACAAGCAGGCCACCTACACACTGGAAGAGCGCAAAGCTATGTTGGTGGACATCATCGCCGAATTCCCCAATGTGCGCGTTACTCAGTTCCACAACCGTTTTCTGGTTGATTTTGCCGATAGCATCCAAGCCGATTTCGTGGTGCGTGGCATCCGCAGCGGCTCAGACTATGAATACGAACGTGCCATGCGCTACATCAATGCCGACCTGCAACCGGCCATCACCACCGTTATCCTGATGCCGCCGCGCGAATTTGCCGAAGTATCGTCCACCATGGTCAAAGGCATGGTCGGCCCGCAAAACTGGCAGAAAACCATCCGCCGCTACGTCCCCGATGCTGTGTACCGCAAAATCCTGACCGACCACGGCTGTTCGGCTGAAGATTGATTGCCCACCATCCGCCCCTCAAGGCAGGCTACCTGAAAATGGTATGCCTACAGAATGGGCATATTCCCTTGGCTTCAGCTTTTTCAGGTAGCCTTATAGCAAACCAACTTAACTTTCGCTACAATGTTGGTTCACCTGGCTGTGCTCCTGCCACCTTATATCGAAAATCAATTTGGCTTGCCATCACCAACAAGAAAAATAAAGCACGATGTGATCGTGCTTTATTTTCGTCCGTCAAACCGATTGGTTTAACGCTTGTGTTTAATGCGCAGGTAATTAAGAGCCTTCAGTTCAGCCAGTGCAATCGCCAATGCTGCCTGGGCTTTAGCCATTGACTCATCATCTTTAGCCTGTTTCACACCGGCTTCGGCAGCTTTTCTAGCTTCCTCCGCACGTGCCTGATCCAACTCGGCACTGCGCACAGCCACGTCGGCCAAAATCATGATTTTGTGTGGCTGCACTTCCAAAATACCGCCGGAAACGGCCACCAACACCTCTTCTTCCTGCTCCGGTACCTGCAAACGCAGCACCCCAGGGCGCACCAAGCTCATAATCGGCTCGTGGCGCGGGTAAATACCGAGCTCGCCGTTTAGGGTTGGCACCACGGCGAAGCTGGCTTCGCCGGAGTAGATACTCTCCTCGTTGCTGACCACATCAACTTGCATGATACTCATGCTGCATTCCTCAGTTCAGGGTTTTGGCTTTTTCCACAGCCTCTTCGATGCTGCCTACCATATAGAAGGCCTGCTCCGGCAAGTGGTCGTATTCGCCGCTCAGAATAGCTTTGAAACCGGCCACAGTATCGCGCAGCGAAACGTATTTGCCGGGTGAGCCGGTAAACACTTCTGCCACATGGAAAGGCTGCGACAAGAAACGCTGGATCTTACGGGCACGCATCACAGTCATCTTGTCTTCGTCAGACAACTCGTCCATACCCAAAATGGCGATGATGTCGCGCAACTCTTTGTATTTCTGCAAGGTAGACTGTACGCCACGGGCTACATCGTAGTGCTCTTGGCCGAGCACCATCGGATCGAGCTGGCGAGAAGTGGAGTCCAGCGGGTCTACCGCAGGGTAAATACCCAAGGAGGCAATATCACGGCTCAATACTACAGTTGCATCCAAGTGGGCAAACGTGGTGGCGGGAGACGGGTCGGTCAAGTCGTCGGCCGGTACGTATACGGCTTGGATAGAGGTAATAGAGCCAGTTTGGGTGGAGGTAATACGCTCCTGCAAACGACCCATTTCTTCAGCCAAAGTTGGCTGATAACCCACAGCAGAAGGCATACGGCCAAGCAGGGCAGATACTTCGGTACCGGCCAGAGTATAGCGGTAGATATTATCCACAAAGAATAATACGTCACGGCCTTTGCCGTTTTCGTCTTTTTCGTCACGGAAGTATTCAGCCATCGACAAACCAGTTAGGGCAACACGCAAGCGGTTACCAGGCGGCTCGTTCATCTGGCCGTACACCATTGCCACTTTATCCAACACGTTGGAGTCTTTCATTTCGTGGTAGAAGTCGTTACCTTCACGAGTACGCTCACCCACGCCGGCGAATACGGAAAGACCACTGTGTGCTTTGGCAATGTTGTTAATCAGCTCCATCATGTTCACGGTTTTGCCCACACCGGCACCGCCAAACAGACCCACTTTACCACCTTTAGCAAACGGACAAAGCAAATCGATCACTTTAATGCCTGTTTCCAACAATTCGGTAGTGCTGGAGAGTTCGTCGAACTTAGGTGCAAATTGATGAATAGCACGGGTTTGGTCAGAACCGATCGGACCTTGCTCGTCCACGGGGTTGCCCAGAACGTCCATGATGCGGCCTAGGGTAGCTTTCCCCACCGGCACAGTAATCGGTGCCCCAGTATTTTGCACAGCCAAGCCACGTTTCAAACCGTCTGTACTACCCATCGCAATGGTACGGACAACGCCGTCACCAAGCTGCTGCTGTACTTCCAGCGTCAAATCAGTATCAACCAGTTTGAGTGCATCGTAAACACGCGGAATGGCGGTACGCGGGAACTCCACGTCGACTACCGCACCAATAATTTGTACGATTTTGCCTTGGTTCATTTATCTATCCTAAATATTCAAATCTGCCTACTCTGCCCACCTATACTGCAGCGGCACCGGCTACAATTTCCGACAATTCAGTAGTAATCGCTGCCTGACGGGATTTGTTGTAAATCAGGCGTAATTCCTTAATTGCGTTGCTTGCGTTATCCGTAGCGGCCTTCATTGCTACCATACGGGCAGACTGCTCGGAAGCCATGTTTTCACACAAAGCCTGGTACACCACCGATTCCAAATAGCGGCGTACCAAATATTCCAACACCAAAATTGGTGACGGCTCATAAACATATTCTCGGCCGTATTCTTCTGCTTCCGATATTTCGTTCAGTACATTGTGACCGATGGGCAGCAAGGTCTCCAAATTTGGCTCTTGGCGCATGGTATTGATAAATCTAGAGTACACCAGGTGCACAATATCCAAGCCACCATCAGCATAACGCTGAAACACTTCAGTCAGCGAACCAAGCAGCACTTCCATCTTCGGAGTGTCACCCAGATTCACCGCACTGGCCACCACATTGAGGCCTGCACGATTACAGGCAGCTAAGCCTTTACTACCGAAGCAGATAACCTCCACTTCCACGCCCTGCTGCTGATACTCTTGCACTTGCGCCAAAAACTTCTTCAGCAAATTAGCATTCAACCCGCCACACAAGCCCTTGTCAGTAGTGATCAGGATGAAACCGGCACGCCGAATGTTTTCTCGGCTTTCCAAGATTGGTAACTGCTTATGCTCAGTTTCTACCTGCGCCAAGTGGCTCATCACTATGCGCACTTTCTCAGCATAAGGCCGCGCCAAACGCATTCTGTCCTGCGTTTTCCGCATTTTGGAAGTCGATACCATCTGCATGGCTTTGGTAATCTTCTGTGTATTCTGTACACTGCGGATTTTTGTGAGGATTTCTTTCCCTACTGCCATTTCAGACTTTTCCTTTTCTGCGGTTTAAGCCGAGTAGTTGCGGGAGGCTTTAAATGTGTTGATAGCTTCGGTCAAAACTTGCTCGTTTTCATCACTCATCACGCCCTGCTGATTGATTTGATCCAGCACATCGGCGTGCTGCGTGCGCACATAGCCCAAGAAATCAGCCTCAAACGCTAATGCCTTAGATACCGGCACATCTTCGTAAGAGCCTTTGTTAATTGCCCACAAGGTCAAAGCCATTTCAGCAATACTCATGGTGCTGAATTGTTTTTGCTTCATCAATTCAGTAACCACTTCACCATGTTGCAACTGCTTGCGGGTAGCCTCATCCAAATCAGAAGCAAATTGAGAGAATGCTGCCAATTCGCGATATTGAGCCAAAGCCAAACGGATACCGCCACCCAGTTTCTTGATAACCTTGGTTTGAGCGGAACCACCCACGCGTGATACAGAAATACCTGCGTTAATAGCCGGACGGATGCCTGAGTTGAACAAATCGGTTTCCAAGAAAATCTGGCCGTCAGTAATAGAAATTACGTTAGTTGGCACGAAAGCAGACACGTCACCAGCTTGGGTTTCGATAATCGGCAACGCGGTCAATGATCCCGTTTTACCTTTTACTTCACCATTCGTACGTTTTTCCACCTCATCCGCATTGATGCGTGCAGCTCGCTCCAACAGACGACTGTGCAGATAGAAGACATCACCTGGATAAGCTTCGCGACCAGGCGGGCGACGCAACAGCAAAGAAATCTGACGATAGGCAACGGCTTGTTTGGACAAGTCATCATATACAATCAACGCATCTTCACCACGATCGCGGAAATACTCGCCCATTGTGCAACCAGAATACGGAGCGATGAATTGCAGAGCCGCTGCTTCAGAAGCAGTTGCCGCCACCACGATGGTATGCTCCATCGCGCCATGCTCTTCCAGTTTGCGTACCACGTTGGCAATAGAAGAGGCTTTTTGACCAATTGCCACATAGATACAGATAACACCGGTACCCTTTTGGTTGACAATCGCATCCAATGCCACGGCTGTCTTACCAGTTTGACGGTCACCAATAATCAACTCACGCTGACCACGACCAATCGGTACCATAGAATCTACTGATTTCAAGCCAGTTTGCATTGGCTGATCTACGGATTGACGTGCAATTACACCCGGAGCGATTTTCTCAATCGGCGCAGTTTCTTTAGCGTTAATAGGGCCTTTGCCATCAATTGGTTGACCCAGGGCATTTACGACACGACCAACCAGCTCACGACCAACCGGCACTTCCAAAATACGGCCGGTACATTTAACTTGATCGCCTTCTTTAATGTGCTCGTACTCGCCTAATACAATCGCACCAACCGAGTCACGCTCCAAGTTCATGGCCAAGCCGAACGTGTTGCCGGGGAACTCTAACATCTCACCCTGCATTACATCCGACAATCCGTGTACACGCACGATACCGTCGGTCACAGAAATCACACCCCCATAGGTGTTAACTTCCTGTTTTACATTCAGGTTTTCAATTTTAGATTTTAACAACTCACTGATTTCAGCAGGATTAAGCTGCATGAAACTCTCCTAATTTATCATGGCCGTATACAGGTTTTTCAACTTTCCCCGCACGGACAAGTCCAAAACTTTATCTCCAACTTCAATTTTGATACCACCAATCAGCTCGGGCACCACCTTTAAGGTAGCCTCCAGCTTGTGGCCAAATTTCTGCTGGCAATCACTTACCACCTTGGCGAACTGTCCTTCACTCATCGGGAAGGCACTGTAAATTATAGCCTTCTGTATATGGTCTTTTGCCAGCACCAATGCTTGATATTGGTTATAGACTTCCGGCAAAACTGCCAATCTACCACCTTCAGCCAGCACATACAGAAAATTTTTGAAATCCGTATATTGCAGCGTCTGGATATCGTCCAGCAATCCAATCAAAGCATCCGCCTTCTGGTAAGGAGCAATACCAGCATCATCCAGCAACGTGGTAAGCTTAGATTGTCCGACAGCCCACGCCAAATCTTTCAGCTTCTCCAACCAAAGTTCGACTTGGCCTTTTTCAGATGCCAATTCAAATAATGCTTTGGCATATGGCCTGGCAATGGTGGCAAGTTCAGCCATAGTTTTACAGCTCCTGCTTCAGCATACCCAACAATTGGGCATGTTTATCGGCATTAATCTCGCTGCACAGAATCTGTTCAGCACCTTTAACTGCCAGCGCAGCCACCTGCTCACGCAGAGCTTCGCGTGCCCGATTAACTTCCTGCTCCACATCGGCCTTAGCCTGTGCAGCAACACGAGCAGCCTCATCAGAGGCCTGCTTTTTGGCATCCTCAACGATTTGAGAGGCTCGCTTCTCTGCATTAGTGATGATTTCGGCAACTTGATCACGACCTTCAGCCATGAGCTCAGCCACACGCTTTTCAGCCTGTTCGAAATCACTTTTTCCACGCTCGGCAGCAGCCAAGCCTTCGGCAATTTTGCTGGCACGCTCATCTAAAGCCTTGGCAATGGGTGGCCACACGAATTTCACGGTGAACCACACCAGCAGGCAAAAGACGATTATTTGTATGATTAAAGCTGAATTAATATTCACTTTACTCAACCTTCACAGTTAGGGTTAAAACAAACGTCAAAAGTTTGTGTAATCTTAACCTGCAACTGCCGGGGCAAACGGATTCACGAAGGCGAACAGCAAAGCAACAGCCACGCCGATCAAGAATGCCGCGTCGATCAAACCGGCAATCAGGAACAATTTGGTTTGCAGCGGTTCAATCAGCTCAGGCTGGCGAGCAGAAGCCTCCAGATACTTTGAGCCCACGAATGCGATACTGGCCGCAGCAGCCACAGCACCGAACGCAACAATCAGGCCGCAAGTGATGGCCAATGCACTATTCAAATCCATTTAAAACTCCTTATCTAAAAGTGAAAGTTAAACTACTACAAAAAAACAACAAACTACTAATGAGAACTATGTGCTTGACCGATATAAACAAAAGCCAAAGCAACGAAAATAAACGCTTGTAACACAATAACCAAAATATGGAATACTGCCCAAATAAACCCAGCCAAGATATGGAAGAACGCCAGCACTGGGTCAATCCAGGTAACCGCTTCACCCGGCATAGCCCAAGCACCACCCAGCATGGCAATCAGCAAAAACACCAACTCACCGGCATACATATTACCGAACAGTCGCATGCCGTGCGAAATGGTTTTGGAAGAAAATTCCACCAGATTCAAAATAAAATTGAACGGAGCCAGCCAAATACCAAAGGGTGCAGCAAACAGCTCATGAATCCAACCACCCAACCCTTTAATTTTGACATTAAACATGAAACAGGTGAGTAGCACACCAATCGACATACCCAGAGTAATATTTAAATCTGCAGTTGGTACCACACGCAGTAGAGCATGATGATTACCAGTTACATGCTGCCAAATCCAGGGCAACAAATCTACCGGCAATAAGTCCATAGTATTCATCAGGACAATCCAAACAAACAGCGCCAAACCCAACGGCGCCACTGTTTTACGCGATTGCTCGTTGTGAATAATACCCTTGCACAAATTATCGATAAACTCGAACAAGATTTCTATAGCAGCTTGAAAACGCCCCGGCACCCCTGGCGTCGCCTTGCGAGCGGCATACCACATTACCAGCGACCCAAAAATCGCCAAAAAAGCCGCAATAAAAAGGGAATCCAAGTTTATAAACGAGAAGTCGGCAATATTTTGCAGACCCTGCCCTTTGCTTACATCCGACAAACTGGTCAAGCTTTGCAAATGGTGCTTGATGTAGTCGGCTGCACTCATGCTTTCACCGGCCATACTTCTTAACCTTCAAAAATATCAATAACACCGCATGACTCACCGCACCCAGCCCGACAATAAACGGAACGAACACGATGTGTTGGCGATAAAAAACGAACACCAGCGCCATTAACACGAGCGCCAGTACTATTTTTAAACTTTCTCCCAGCCAGAATGCGCTGCCACGCCATTTCGGAAACTTCAGGAAAAACCTTAAAACCAGTACCGCTAAGATGGTGGGTACGGTATAACACAAGCAACCCAGCGCTGCCGACTTAGCTGCAACCGTACCGGAAAACACCCAAAAAACAGCAACAAGTATCGCCGTGATTGCTAATTGGAGATAAATTGTTGCCGCCATACATCCATCTTCATACACTAAATGTTAGCTTTTTAAATATAAGCAAAAACGCCAACAAAGTCAAGAAAAGTGTTAATTCTTGTCAAACAATATCAATATTACAAAGCATTAAAGGCTACCTGAAAACCATGCAGACATAACTTCCAAGCACCTAAAACCTCAGACAAACCTTTGCTCAATCAGGCAACTTCACATCCAACTGCTGCATCAGCCTTGCAAAAGTTTCCGGGCTGTCGAAATGCAACACCACCTTACCCCGTTTGTGGTTGGCAGTTTGTACTTCCGCGCGCACACCCAGCTTTTCCGTAAGCGCCTCGTTCAGGTAGCGTATATCGGGGCTGACGGTTTTTGATTTCTTCTCCTGCGGTGCCTGTTGCGCCAGTTGGCTGCGCCGTTCCACCTCGCGCACCGACCAGCCGTTTTTTACCGCCTTCTGCGCCAAGGAAAGCTGCTCCATCACCGGTAGCGGCAGCAAGGCTCGCGCGTGTCCCATTTCCAACTGGCGTAAAAACAGCATTTCCTGCACCGGTTCGGGCAAAGCCAGCAGGCGCAGGCTGTTCGACACCGCGCTGCGGCTGCGCCCCACCGCCTTGGCCACGGTTTCATGCGTGAGGCCGAATTCGTCCACCAAGCGCTTCAAACCCTGCGCCTCTTCAATCGGATTGAGGTTTTCACGTTGGATGTTTTCAATCAAACCCATCGCCAGCGCCGCTTCGTCGCCGATGCTTTTAATCACCACCGGAATTTCGGCCAAACCCGCCAGCTGGCTGGCACGCCAACGGCGCTCGCCGGCAATCAGCTCGTATTGCGACAGGCCGTGCTCGCGCACGATAACCGGCTGGATTACGCCCTGCGCCTTAATCGAATCGGCCAGCTCCTGCAAGCCTTCGTCGTCCATTTGCGAACGAGGCTGATAGCGCCCCGGCTTGATGTCGCGCACCGGCACACTGGTCAGCCTGTCGCCGCTGCTGTCGCCCACCGAGCCGGCCAACAAAGAATCCAAGCCCCGGCCGCCGAGGCCGCTTTTCGGTTTTGCCATTTATCTGCTTCCTAATCCATTTATTTTTTCAGGTAGCCTCTAAGGTAAAGGAAGAAGGCTACCTGAAAACTGTCAATTTGCTCATTTTAGCACAGCGCCCATGCCGCTAAAAATCGCCCCACAAGGCCTGCATCGCCGCCAATGCCGCCAGTGCCGCTGTTTCCGTGCGCAACACCCGTGCGCCCAGTTGCACCGCCTGAAAGCCGTGCGAGCGGGCCAAATCCTCTTCTTCCGCCGTCAAACCGCCTTCCGGCCCAATCAACAACACCGCGCTTTGCGCCGACGGCAAGCTGCGTAGCGGCACACCGCCGTGCGGGCTCAGCAGCAGCAGCAGCGCCCCTGAGTCGGTCGGCAGCGCAGCCAGCACCTGCGGCAAATCGGCAATCGGCGCCACCGGCGGCACTTCGTTGCGCCCGCATTGTTCACAGGCTGATACGGCAATTTCCTGCCAGCGCCGCACCTTTTTCTCCGCCCGCTCGCCCGAAAGCCGCACATTCGAGCGTGTGGAAACCGCCGGCACGATGCGGTTCACCCCCAATTCCGTGCCCTTTTGTACCGCAAAATCCATCTTTTCTGAAGCCGACACCGCCTGAATCAGCGTAACCGCCAGCGGCGATTCGCGCGATTCCGCGAGCAGTTTATCCACCCGCGCCATCGCCTGTTTGCGCCCGATTTCCAGCAATTCCGCCACCGCCGCCTGCCCCTGCCCGTCAAACAACACCAGCGGCGCACCCGCCTGCAAGCGCAGCACTTGGATATGCCGGCACACATTTTCAGGTAGCCTCAGCACCTCACCGGCAACAAAAGTTTGCGGAACATAAAAACGCGGCATCTGTTGTTTACCCCGAAAAATGGTTAATATCCCGTTTCTATCAGAAAAGCATCGGGAAGGAAAGATTTTGCTCAACCGTTTAGCAGAACTGGTTCGCGAAGTGGCACAAACCGCCGTGATGCCGCGTTTTCTCAACACCGCCGTCAGCACCAAAAGCGACGGCACCCGCCTCACCGAAGCCGACCTGCACGCCCAGGCCATGTTTGCCGAACGCCTGCCGCAAATCATCGACTGCCCGATGCTGGGCGAAGAAATGAGCGCCGACGAGCAGCACGCCATATGGCGGCACGCCGCAACCGGGCTGTGGGTGGTCGACCCTATCGACGGCACCAACAACTTCATCAACGGCCTGCCGCACTTCGCGCTCTCCGTGGCCTACATCCGCCACGGCCGCGCCCAGTTGGGCGCTATTTTCCACCCCATGATGCAGGAAATGTTCACTGCCGAACGCGGTCACGGCGCATGGCTCAACGGCCGTCCCCTGCCCTTACGTAACACACCGAAAAAACTGCATGAGTCCATTGCCGGCGTGGAAGTGAAATATCTGCGCTCCGGCAAACTCGCCAGCCGCATGCAAACCCTCCACCCCTTCGGCTCGCAGCGCAGTATGGGCTCCAGCACGCTCGACTGGTGCTACCTCGCTGCCGGCCGCTACGACCTCTACCTGCACGGCGGCCAAAAACTGTGGGACTACGCAGCTGGCGCCCTGATTTACGAAGAAGCCGGCGGCCGCCTGGCCACGCTGGAGGGCGACGACTTCTGGAGCGGCGAACACGTTTTCAAACGCTCTGTCATCGCCGGCCTGCAGCCCGACCTGTTTGAGCGCTGGCTGGCCTGGATTCGGGCGAATCAGTAGGCAGAAAGGCTACCTGAAACATGCTGCACACCCACACCCTCTTCCGTAATTCCAACCTATATAAAATCGAATTCTCCCCTAGCGGACGAGACATCGATTTACACTTCACTGACACCATCACAGGCAAAAACATCGGCCGTATCCATTGCAGTGGCATCTTGGACCTCATCTTGGAAACCAATCAGTATTTCGATTACTGCAGTCCTGAAAATGGCCTGTTTCCCTATTTCGTTCCCGAACTAACCCTGACTCAATACGCAGAACACGCCGAGATCATGCTCAATGCCGGCATGTTTCTAAAAATCACCGCCGCCCAAATCACCTGTATCGAACAAGCTATGGCGGATTAAATTATTTTTCGATACAAGATAACGAGCGATGAGCATCAATCGAAGCTATAGTGAATTAAATTTAAACCAGTACAGCGTTGTCTCGCCTTGCCGTACTATCTGTACTGTCTGCGGCTCGCCGCCTTGTCCTGATTTAAATTTAATTCACTATAACTCACCATAACCACAGGCTACCTGAAACCATCCACACCCTTTCAGGTAGTTCCCCACAAAAAAAGCTGCCCATTAAGGCAGCTTTTCCATTTGCATCACACCGGCTTAGCGGCGGCGTTGCTGGCGGTTGCCACGAGCCGGAGCGGCTTGGCGGCTCACTTGGCAGTTTTCCAGCACAACAGTGGGATTCACCGGATTGCCGTCGGCATCCACACTCTGCGCTTGCAGCAAGGCGATGGCATTGGTGCGGGCCACGTTGGCAGGAGTAGCTTTGCCAGTTACCCAAATCACGCCGTTGCTGTAGTAGCTGTTTTGCTGTTGACCATTGCTGTCGTTGAGCACGCGCCACAGGCCGGGGGAAACTTTATCATTGATTTTCAGCTGAGTTACCACCAAAGTATCGCTCTTGATGCCATACATGGCGCTCACTTTTTGCTGCTGGCCGTTACCGGCTTGGCAGGTGTAGTGCACTTCTACGGTTTTGTCGATGCTGTCTACTTGGGCTACCTGAATCTTGCCAATGGCAGCAGTAGCTTCACCGTTGCCTTGCTGCGCTTGCTGACCCTGCTGGGTTTGTGGCTGATTGCCTTCAGGGGCTTTGCTGCTGGAGCAGGCGCTCAGTGCCAATACGGCGATGGCGGCGGGGATGACTAATTTGCTGTTCATAGGAACTCCTTCAATTGGTTGGGAACCGCGCTGCGATAAACTTTCAGGCAGGCACGAACAGACCGCATTGTAACAAAAGCCCGCCCTGCTTGCCCGCCTGTTCGTGTTAATAAACATTAAATCATGTGTCAACAATGCTTTAGCCGAACTTCTTGGGCTGCTTGGAGGCTACCTGAAAAATCTGCTGCGTGTCTAAATCCAGTGCGGTGAGCTGGCCACCCCACAGCGCGCCGGTATCGATGCCGCATACCTGCTCGCCGCGATACAGGCCGAGTGCCGACCAATGGCCGAATATAGTTTGATAACCAATGGCTTGCCGGTTGGGTGCGCGGAACCAGGGCATGAGGCCGGATGGCATTTCGGGTAGGGTAGCTTTATAGTCGAAATCCATGCGGCCGTCGCGGTGCAGGGCGCGCATGCGGGTGAACACGTTGGTGGCAAAGCGCAGGCGTTCGGTTTCGTTATCGGCGCAGTCGGTATCGGGCTTGTTGCCATACATATGGGCAAAAAACCAATCGGGGCGGCTTTGCAGGGCGGCGGCCACTTCGGCGGCACGCTGCTGCGCGATTTCGGCCGTCCATTGCGGCCAAATGCCGGCATGCACGATCAGGTTGTTGCCGTGTTGTAGCATCAGGGGCTGGTGCAGCAGCCAATCGAGTAGAGTCTGGCGGTCGGGAGCATCGAGAATGTCGCCCACGGTATCGCTACGCTTGAGCTTGCCGTGGCCGTGGGCGATGGCTAAAAGATGTAGGTCGTGGTTGCCGAGCACGGTTCGGATGCTGCTTTCGTGCTGTTTGATGTAGCGCAGGCAGTCGAGAGATTGGGGGCCGCGGTTGACGATATCGCCCACCAGCCAAAGGGTGTCGCAGCCATGGTTGAAGCCGATGTAGGCAAGCAGTTCTTGAAATTCGGCGAAACAGCCTTGCAGGTCGCCGATTGCGTAGTGTGCCATGATGTTTGTGTTAGGGGTTATTTATAGTGGATTGGGCAAAGCGAAAGGCTACCTGAAAACGCAAGCTGCAACTGTTTTCAGGTAGCCTCTATATGCTTAGGCGTTCAGCACCACCACGCCCTCCACTTCCACCAGCACGCCTTTAGGCAGGGCAGACACCTGCACGGCGGCGCGGGCGGGGAAGGGTTCGTGGCAATATTCGCCCATGATTTGGTTGAAGGTGGCGAAGTTGGAAAGGTCGGTGAGGTAGGCATTGAGTTTCACCACATCAGCAAAGCTGCCACCGGCGGCTTCAATCACGGCTTTGAGGTTTTCAAACACTTGACGGGTCTGTTCGGCAAAGCCGCCTTCCACCACCTGCATAGTGGCTGGCACCAGCGGAATCTGGCCGCTCAAATAAATGGTATTGCCGGCGCGCACGGCTTGGGAATAAGCGCCGATGGCGGCGGGGGCGCGGTCGGTATGGATGATGGTTTTGGCCATGATGAAACTCCTTTGAGTCGGTTGTTGGGAAGAGCTTGATTATATCGCCAACACCCAGGGTAAACCAAACAGGCAGCCACAACGCATACAAAAGGCTACCTGAAAGTTTCAGGTAGCCTTTTGCTGCAACAGCCCTACCGCCGCCGCAGCAATACCCCGCTCTCAATATGCTGCGTAAACGGGAATTGGTCGAACAGCGCGGCGCGTTCGATGCGGTGGGTTTGTGTGAGCGTGGCGAGGTTGGCGTGCAGGGTTTCCGGATTGCAGGAAACGTAGATGATGTTGTCGAAATTCTGCAGCAGGCGCAAGGTGGCATCATCTATGCCGGCGCGCGGCGGATCGACAAACACGGTGGAAAACGCATAACCCGCCAGCTCGATGCCCTGCTCCTGCAGGCGGCGGAAGGTGCGCACGCCCTGGTAGGCCTGGGTGAACTCTTCGGCGGAAAGCCGCGCCAGTCGGATGTTGGCCGCACCGTTGGCCTCAATATTCCACTGCGCCGCCTGCACCGAGGTTTTCGACAATTCCGTGGCCAGCACGCGGCGGAAATAACGCGCCAGCGGCAGAGTGAAATTGCCGTTGCCGCAATAGAGCTCCAGCAAATCGCCGCCCAGCCCCGCCGCCGCGCCGCAGGCCCAATCCAGCATTTTCTGGCACACCAGCGCATTCGGTTGGCTGAAGCCGCCTTCGTATTGGCGGTAGAGCCAATCGCACCCGTCGGCATGCAGGCGTTCGGTAACGAAATCCTGCGCCAACACCAGCTTCTGCCCGCGGCTACGGCCGATAATCATGATGCCCAATTCGCGCTGCAAACGCGCCGCAGCAGCCTGCCATTGCCCGCACAGCCGCTTGTGATAAATCATGCCCACCAGCATCTCGCCGCTCAGAGTGGACAAAAATTCGCACTGATACCACCGCTCCCGCAACAGCGGATCGGCCTGCACGGCAGCCAGCAATCGGGGCATCACAGCATTAATCGCAGCAGAAGCGGCAGGCAGGGAATCAATCCGGCGCAACGAGGCCGAACCCGCCTTCTGCCCGGGCTCGAACATGGCATAGCTGATGCTGTCGCCATCGTGCCAAACCCGAAATTCGGCACGCATCCGGTAATGCTTTTCAGGCGAAGCAAACACCTGCCATTCCGGCGGGGAAAATTCGGCAAAACGCTGTTTCAGGTAGCCTACTTTTTGTTGCAGCTGGGCGGTATATTCAGGGCTGGGCTGGGTCATGGGAGTGTGGGATTGGGGAGAAATACGGGATTATAGCGGGAAGGGAAGGCTACCTGAAAATCAGGTGAGCAGAGTTTACAGAATTTTCAGCAGGTCTGGCATTTATGTCCAACTTACAGTGAAAGGCTACCTGAACCTTTCAGGTAGCCTTTCAGATATTCGGTTTACCTTACATATCGACACTTTTCCCCAGCACCAATGCCGATATAACCCCCAATGCCGCAATAATCGCAACCCAAATCAAGATGGCGCGAAAAAAATTAGCTTTGCTGGGATTGGTACCGCCAATGCCGATTATCCAAACCAAAATCATCACCAAATTCACCAGCGGAATCATCAAAATCAGCGTAGTCAGCATCCAATCGCCGATGCTCACCACCGGCACGCCGTATTCGCCGTCGTCGGCATGCTGCGGCGCTTCGTAGCGCGAAGATTGGGAACGGGAAATTTTCATGGTTTGGCTCCTGTTAAGATAAAGACGTTTTCGCGAAAAATTTGTGCGCGGATTATAACAACCGGCTTTTCCCGCCTCCATTTCGCCCGCCCTGCCGCCGCGCTGATGTTGCCAATATGCCCGCCCGCGTTCGGCACATTATTGTACGAAGCAACCCAAAGGCTACCTGAAAAAACCAAACCGTTTTTCAGGTAGCCTTTTTATATCCCGCGCTATTTGCGTCGATATTCGTTCAACAGCGTTTCCTGCATATCCAGCCCTTCTTCCCCTTCCTGCGCGGCGGCGCGGATATAGCTGCCGTCGGGCTGCATCAGCCAGGCTTTGCGGTTGTCGGCTAGGGCGAGGGTGAGGGCTTCGCGCATGATGCGCTGTTTGATGGCCGGGTTTTCCACGGGGGTGCAGATTTCGATGCGGCGGAAGAAGTTGCGCCCCATCCAGTCGGCGCTGGCGATGAAGAGCTCTTCGCGCCCGCCGCTGTGGAAGTAGAACACACGGGAATGTTCGAGCAGGCGGCCGATGATGGAACGCACACGAATGTTTTCGGACAGGCCGGGCACGCCGGGGCGCAGGGTGCACATGCCGCGCACGATTAAATCTATCTGCACGCCGGCCTGGCTGGCTTCATACAGGGCACGGATGATGCCGGGCTCGATCAGCGAATTCATCTTGGCAATGATGCGGGCGGGGCGGCCGGCTCGGGCTTCGGCAGTTTCAGCATCAATACGCTCCAGCAGCATGGGGCTGAGGGTGAAAGGGCTCTGATAAAGCTTATTGAGCCGCGTGGGCTGGCCTAAGCCAGTGATTTCCATAAAGATGGCGTTCACGTCGGCAGTGATGGCTTCGTCGGCGGTTAAGAGGCCGAAGTCGGTGTAGATACGGGAAGTACCTTGGTGGTAGTTGCCGGTGCCGAGGTGGGCGTAGCGTTTCAGGTAGCCTCCTTCGCGGCGGATAACCAGTGCCATTTTGGCGTGCACTTTGTAGCCGAACACGCCGTACACCACATGCGCACCCGCGCTCTCCAGCCGCCGCGCCCAGTTGACGTTGTTTTCTTCGTCGAACCGCGCCATCAGCTCCACCACCACGGTTACCTGTTTGCCCGCATTGGCGGCGGCAATCAGGGCGCGGGCAAGGTCGGAATGGGTGCCGGTGCGGTAGATAGTCATCTTGATGGCCACCACATCCGGGTCGGCAGCCGCTTCTTGGATGAAGCGCACGGTGGGGGCGATGGATTGGTAGGGGTGGTGCAGCAGCACGTCGTGCTGTTTGAGCACTTCGGGCATGGGCTGGTCTTTGCGTACGTCTTTGGGCAGGCCGGGCGAGAATGGAGCAAACTTCAAATCGGGCCGGTCCACCATATCGGGCACGGCCATCAGCCGCACCAAATTCACAGGGCCGACCACTTGGTAGAGCTCGTTCGGGCTCAAATTGCATTGCGCAAGCAGAAATTCGGCCACATGCGGCGGGCAGTTGTCGGCCACTTCCAGCCGTACTTCGTCGCCATACTGCCGCTCGCGCAGCTCGGTTTGCACGGCGGCGCGCAGGTTGGTGAGGTCTTCTTCGTCCACCGTGAGCTCGCTGTTGCGCGTGAGGCGGAATTGGTAGCAGCCTTCCACATCCATGCCGGGGAAAAGCTTGTGCACATAGGCATGCAAAATAGAGGAAAGCAGCACGAAGCCGTGCCCTTCGCTGAGTTCTTCAGGCAGTTTCACCACGCGCGGCAAAATGCGCGGCGCCTGCACCACGGCCATGCCGGAAGCGCGGCCGAAAGCGTCTTTGCCCGAAAGCGACACCACAAAGTTGAGCGACTTGTTGAGCAGGCGCGGGAAAGGGTGCGCCGGGTCGAGCCCCAACGGGGTGAGGATGGGCAGCAGCTCGCGGTCGAAATAGCTTTCAATCCAGGCGCGCTGCTGCTCCGTCCATTGGCGGCGCGGATAGAAGAAAATGCCCTCTTGGCGCAGCGCGGGAATCAGCTCTTGGTTGAACAGCTCGTATTGCTCCTGAATTAATTTTTTGGCCTCAGCCGCCGCTGCCGCCATGGTTTCGGCCGGCGTGGTGCCGTTATCCAAGAGCGCGTGCGGGTTGAGCTGGCTTTCCTTTTTCAGCCAGGCCATGCGCACTTCGAAAAATTCGTCTAAATTAGAAGAAACGATGCATAAAAAGCGCAACCGCTCCAAAAGCGGCACGCCCTCGTCCCGCGCCTGCGCCAGCACGCGGCGGTTGAACGCCAGCAGGCTCAGTTCGCGGCAAAGGATGGTGGGCTGGTTCGGCATAAGGCTACCTGAAAAAGAAAATTGAATGAAAATGTAGTGTAAACAAACAGCTGCTTAGGGAAAATCGGCGCTATAATGGCTATGCCGCCATCGGCACAGTGCCGTGCGCGCCCGCTATAATTAACATAGCAATTATCGTTCCAACCTGCGCCTAAAGACAAGATATAGGCACGAAGCAGGCCGAACGTTTCCACCCGCCACCTTTCGGGAGACCCATCATGCGAATCCTGTTCCTCCTCTGCGCCGCCCTCTTCAGCACTGCCGCCGCAGCCGAAACCAGCGCCCAAATCAACCTGCAAATCAACCCCTCCGCCGATTACTACTACGGCGGCTACGACAACTACCCCGGCTACTACCCCAGCCGCAGCTACTATTTTTACAACGGCTCCAACCAATACGGCGGCGGCGAAATCCAAACCACCGAACAATACAGCCGGGGCGGCATCGGCTACACCGAACACCGCAACTGCCACACCAGCGCCGGCTCCACCATCTGCACCGGCAACTGGCGGCCCGTATCGCCCGTGCGCGGCAATATCCAAATCAACTACCGGCACTAAGTGCCCGCATCAAAAGTAGATTGGGTTAGCCGCAGGCGTAACCCAATAAATTAAAGTGGAATGTTGGGTTTCCCAACCCAACCTACTACTAAGCGCCCGCAGCGGTAAAAAGGCTACCTGAAACCATCCTTCAGTTTTTCAGGTAGCCTTTTATATGGCTTGCACAAAGCTGGCAATTTATTGTTCGCACTACGTTTGCTTAATGAAGCAGCCGTATTGCGGACTTGAGAATCCGATCTGCGGCTTTTCAGGTAGCCTGAACGGAGGAAAGGCTACCTGAAAGCATGGAACTCAACAGAAACCGCGTGCGTGCGTTCCGCACGCACCCGGATGCGTGATTATTTTGCCGGTAAGGGTACTACCAAAAACGGTATCCGAACGGTTTGATTTGAGTTTTGGTATTTTTGCCCGACGGGGTGAAAAATACAGTTGCTACGTCGGGATTGGAGGTTTCATGCGGGCTACGGCTTACTACGTTCATTAATTTATGCCAACCTACGTTTTCTTTAATCTAAATCGAATTAACAAGAGCTTGGTTATTAATTACGGCCATTAAAGTCAAATTCTGTTGGATAATTTTCAATATTTTTTATATTTACTCGTTTGAAATTTATTAAAAAGCCAAATTCAGGTAATTTTTTTTCTTGCTTATTGTACTGCATATTGTTTAATACAGATATATTTAATGCATATGTTCCTATTTCTAATTCTATTCTATGGGCAATTAATTTTGAATCGTCATCAATTTCTATTGTTATTTGATTTGACTCTTTAAAATTATTGTATTTCCAATTATATAATTCACTACCACTCACTATCCATAGTCTAGTTTCAGGTTGGATATTAAAGTAAAAATCTGAGAAAGCTCTTTTTGATGACCAATTATTTGGAATATTTTCTTCATTGATATAGAAACTAAATTCTCCTGAATTTATATCTTGGATAGGAAATAATGAACCCTCCTTGCATAAGGTAATATAATGTTCTATATTTTTTTTCCAAAAAGATAATATATTTTTAGTTCTTAAACTGCTATTTTTTTTCATTGATACTTCTAATCTGTTGCTATCAATAATAAAAAATCTATAATCATAATTACTAATATTTAAATACATATAAAAACCTTAATCGTTAGTTAATAAAATTTTTATTTGCGTGATGTTAATACTTTATAAGTAATTTTAACTTTAGCAGCCATTTTTCGGTTCATTATTTTTCTTTCTTTGTTCAGGTAAATATGTATCTCGTATATATTCGATAGTAGTAGGTTAGGTTAGCCGCAGGCGTAACCCAACAAATAAAGTGGAATGTTGGGTTTCCCAACCCAACCTACTACCTGAAACCATCCCACGGTTTTTCAGATAGCCTTTTCTATCTCCACACAATCCGCAGCCAAGCTATCGGTAAAACCGCTGCCCCATCCCGTTATCGCAATATTGCAGGCTCGCCGTGCCGCCGCTGCCGTCCAGGCACAGGCCGTTGGCGGCGCTGCGGATGTGGCTGCCCTCGGCAATCCAATGCTGGCTGCGGCTGTTTTGGCAGGTGGTGGCGATGACGGGGCTGCCGGCGCCGCCGGTAGCCTCTGCACACAGGCCGTCGATGTTGAGGCGTGGGCCGTCGAACATGAATTGCTGGTTATTGCGCCCGTGGCAGGGCTGGCTGACTAGGTAGGCGGGCATGCCGCTGCGTTCGAGGCTGAGGCAGGAGTTGTCGGCGGCCTGGCGCAGCAGGGTGCGGCGGCCGTTGTTGAGCACGGGGCGGTAATAGCCATCGAGCGGGGAGCTTTCGCTCATGATGACGGTGGTGCCCGGGGCGGCATCCACGCGCACGGTTTTGTGCACGGTGTGTGTGGTTTCCACGGGCAGATCGAGCGAGAAAAACCGCCCGTTTGGGCCGTCGAAATACGTGCAGGCGGGGAGGGCGAGCAGGGTAAGCAGGAATGGCGGGATTTTCATGGCGGCTCTTTCAGTGGGAGGAGTAGGCTACCTGAAAGCTGCGGGCGGTTTCAGGTAGCCTGCATGCGGTTTACGGCTGCACTTCCACATTGGCGAGTGCTTCGATATCCAACACGATTTCGTCTTGGCTGTCGCATTTCAAGGGGTGTTGGTCGCTGTTGATCACTTCGCCGTTCTTGATGAAGAAGGCGTGCGTCTGCCAGCCGGTGTAGCCGCCGTAGCTGTTTTTGGCATTCACGCGGGCGCACACCATATAGGAGGGGTAGTAGCTGATCTGCCCGGCGGCAACGTATTGGTTTTTATGCACGTGCAAATATTTCCGCGGCCGGGAGAAGCCGCCATACATCACGGAATTTGGGTCGATCAGGGTTTGGGCGAGGTGGCGTTTGATGAGTTGTTCGTAGTTGTGCGGGTAGCTACCGTAGTCCATGCGGCGGATTTGTTCCATGGTGAGCACGGCGGGCTTGGGCAGGCAGGCGGCGAGCAGGAGGCTGCCGAAGAGGGCGGCGAGAAGGCGTTTGTTCATGCGTTTTCCTTTCTGACAAATCGTTGAGGCTACCTGAAAACCAAGCTGCAGCAGAGTGCGAAACGGTTTCAGGTAGCCTCAGGGCAGTTAGGGGTTTACTCTGATTTCTTTCCCATTTTCCAGCACTTTGATATAAGAGCCGGGCTCTACGGACACCATGGGGTCGTCGTCGCTGTAGCATCCGGTGCCGAACACGTTTTCATAGATGCGGCCGTCGCGGATGAGGTAGGGGTGTAGCTGCCAGCCGGTGTAGCCGCCATAGCTGTTTTTGGCATTGACGCGGGCGCACACCACATAGCCGGTGATGATGCGGATCGGGGTATCGGTTTCGATCGGGCGGAATCTTCGCTCGAAGCGCACAAATTTTCTTGGGCGGGAAATGCCGTCCAGCATCATGGATCGGGGATCGATCAGGGTTTGGGCGAGGTGGCGCTTGATGAGCTGCTCGTGGTTGCGCGGGTAGCTGCCGTAATCCAGGTGGTGGATTTGCTCCATGGTGAATTCGGTGGGATCGGGCAGGGTGTAGCAGCCGGTGAGCAGGGTGCTGCCCAACAGGGCGGGGAGGAGGAGTTTTTTCATTTTATATCCTTGTTTGATGTGGTGAAATATCAGCGGCAGTCGGTGAGCAGCTTGCGCATCAGGCGGCATTCGATGCCGATTTCTTGGTTGAGCGGCAGCATGGCTTCGCCAAGGGGGCGGTAGCCGTTGAGCAGGTAAAACGGTTCGGAATTGAGCGAGGCGTAGAGCTTGAGCATGCCCAGCCCGTGTTGGTAGGCCAGCTCTTCGGCGCGGCCGAGCAGGGCGGTGCCGAGGCCTTGGCGCTGCACGAAGGGGTGTACATACAGGGCATCGAGCTGGGATTCTTGCAGATTAAGCTGGAAAAAGCCTTGGATGTGGTGCTTAAATTCGATTACCCACAAGAGCTTGCGTTCGTCTTCGAGAGTGTCGAGGTAGCTGTCGGGGCTGAGCAGGGCAAGCCAGGCTTGCAGCACGGCTTCGCTGTAGTTGCGGGCGCAGGTGTAGCGCACGGCGTATTGGTGGGCGTTGTAGATATGCTCGCAATCTTGGATGCGTGCCGGACGCAGGTGGGTAATCAGGCTCATAACGGGCGGGGGGTGCGGTGAAACTGGCGGAATTATATAACTTGTCCAATCGAATAACCAATTGGCTTGGACAATCGGGGATATAATTGGGGCTACCTGAAAGCAGGACTGCCACGCAGTTAAAACGGGTGTTGGCTGTTTTCAGGTAGCCTGATCGGAGAAATACCATGCGCAAACTGTTCCCTCATCTGATGGTACCCGCCGCAATAGCGGTGATCGTGGGCTCCGGCGGCGGGTTTGCCAAGCTCGACGGCTGGTTGTTTTGGCTGGCCTTTTCGCTGTCCTGCGGTTTGGTTTGGTATTTCGAATCCCGCCAATCCCGCCCGGCCAACGCCACAGAAACCTCGCTGGCCACGGCTTGGAAATGGCTGCGCCGCCTGCTGGCTTTCTCCTGCTCGCTGCTGTTGTTGGCCGCTGCGGCGGCGTCTGCACTGGGCTTTGTCGGCGGGAGCGTGTGGCAACGGGTGGGTTTTACCTTGTTTTCGTTGCTGATGGCGTTTAGTCTGGCGCATTTCAGCTGGTATGGCAAATTGGGAAAAAAAACTCCACTGTACCAAGACCGCGAACACTACCGCGAGCAGAAAAAGCGTTACCATTGGCGCAAATAGGCGGCCGGGCTGCCTATTCTTTTTCAGGTAGCCTTTAAGCCCCCACACCCCCCATCAAAAGGAATCCTTATGCCCTCTCATCTGAAAAGCTGGCTGGCCGTGTGCCTGCTGCCGCTGTTGCTGGCCTTGTGGTTTGCACTGAATCCGGCGCACGATGCCACGGGCTATTTGCTGCACGGGGTGGTGATGTGCTGCGCCTGTGTGTTTTTACTAAAATATGTGCTGTTTGCATTGGTGTCGGCGCATTTGCGCCAAGATGCGGCGGCTAAGCGGCGCGCCTTGCTGCAATTATTGCCGTTGGTCGCATTCGGCGGCTATGTGGCCTATTATTTTATCCGCTGATTTTTCTTAATTTTTTATTGCGTTAACCCTGATGAACTCTTCTGCTCATTCCCGCCTTTCCGACACACAAATGGCGCTGCTTTTGGCCGCAATGGCGGCGGTGATGCCGTTTTCGATTGATACCTACCTGCCTGCCGTGCCGGCGATGGCGACCAGCTTGGGCGTGGGCGAAACCGATATTCAGCAAAGCCTGAGTATTTTTCTGGTGGGGCAATCGGTGGGCGTGCTGCTGGGCGGGGTGTTTTCCGATTTTAAAGGGCGGCGGCCGGTGGTGCTGGCCGGGTTGGGGGTGTACCTTGTGGCCAGCTTGGGGCTGATTTTGCTGCAAACCCTGCCGCAGCTGATGCTGCTGCGTATGTTGCAGGCTTTTGGCGCGGGCATGGTGGCGGTGAGCGGCGGGGCGATTGTGCGCGACCACTACGAAGGCCGCCGCGCGGCACAGATGTTTGCGCTGATCGGGGTGATTATGATGGCGGCGCCGATTTTGGCGCCGATGGTGGGCTGGCTGATGCAGATAATCGGCGGCTGGCGCGCGGTGTTCGGCTTTTTGCTGGGCTATGCCGCGCTGGTGTGGCTGCTGCAATGGCGTTTCTTGCCGGCCAACCGCCCCGCCGCCAAGCCGGCGGGTTCACCGCTCTCGATTATTTTCACGGGCTACCGCAGCGTGTTTGGCAAGCCGCAATCGCTTGGTTTTCTGTTTTTCCAATCGTTCAGCTTTTCTTCTATGTTTGTGTTCCTCACCGAATCGCCTTCGGTGTATATGAAATTCTACGGCCTGAGTAACGGCTTCTACACCCTGCTGTTCGGCCTCAATATCGTGACCATGGTTTTCTTCAACCGCATCACCGCCTGGCGGCTGAAAAGCGGCAGCGAGCCGGCCAATATCCTGCTTATCGGCATCGCCGTGCAGTTTTGCGCCAACTTCCTGCTGATGCTGCTTTCCCAAGCCGCCGAGATGCCGCCCTTGTGGCTGTTTGCGCCTTTGGTGATGGTGTCGGTGGGCACGCAGGGGCTGGTGGTAGCCAACACCCAGGCCTGCTTCATGAGCTATTTCAAAGCCGAAGGCGGCAGCGCCAACGGCGTGCTGATTTCCAGCCAAGTGCTGATTGGCGCCGCCGTGGGCTTCCTCACCACCCAGCTGCACGATGGCAGCGCGCGCATCATGCCGGCTATGATGCTGGCCTCCACCCTGTGCGGCATCACGCTGCTGTTTGCCCTGTCGCGGCACGTGTGGCTGGACAAAGCCCGGCAGTAAGCGGAAAGGCTACCTGAAAGCCGACATCCTCTTTTCAGGTAGCCTGTTCTCCCTGCAGCAGGCTACCTGAAACCCATCTTAGAAAGGCATAACATGAGCAAAAACAAAGGCAAACACCAAGGCAAACTCGACACCCTCTGCCAACTCCCGCCCGACATCCCCGCCATTAAAGCCTACCTCAAAGAGCTTAACGCTCAAGCCCAGCATGTGGCCGCCAACAGCAACGATTATCCCAAGCAAACCATCAGCGCCGACGTGTGGCGGGATGGCTACCAAATCGTG
This sequence comes from uncultured Eikenella sp., assembly GCA_963515595.1. Taxonomy (GTDB): domain Bacteria; phylum Pseudomonadota; class Gammaproteobacteria; order Burkholderiales; family Neisseriaceae; genus Eikenella. Next base: position 26,944 of record CAUPYH010000008.1, read on the forward strand.
AACACCGCCCGCGCCCTGGCCGAATGGCTCGAGCAGCAAAGGCTCTACGAGCTTTTGCCGCAAGCCATTGAATGCTGGGGCACCGCCGCCTTCGCCGTGGTTTCCCACTACCGCGCCGAAATCGGCCCCTTCATGCACGCCGCGATGCGGCTGCAAAAACGGCGCGGCAACAGCCAAGCCGTACAGGAAATGTGCCGCGCCATACTGGGCGATTTCACCCTCCTGCTGGAGGGCGCCGAAGACCTGCTCGCCGACGGCTGCACCGACCCGGCCGACTATCAGGAATACAGCGAACTGACCGCCATCTCCTACCTCGACCTCGCCGCCCGCCTCCTCGCCGAACACGGCGACAGCGAAGCCCAAACCATCCGCCAACGCCTCAAACGCCTGCCGCAATATTGGGCAACCCTGAAGCTGTAATTTCATGTTTAAAGGCTACCTGAAAAATACTGACTGCTTTGGGGGCTAAAAGCAGCTGTAAAACGGCAGCAATATCCGCCCTGTTGCCTATTTATTCCGTTTTCAGGTAGCCTCCTCCTTCTTACCGCCACTACTAAGGAAGCTGCCATGTCTCAAGCCTTTCTCGACCAACTCGAAGACCTTATCCGCGCCGAATACGCCGAACAAGACGGTCTGGCGGAAGAATCCCTCTCAGGTGATCCTGTATCCGAAGCCGAAATTACTGCCGCTGAACAAGAGCTCGGCACACCCTTCCCCTGTCTGTATCGCGCCCTGCTGTTGCGTTTCGGTGCAAACTGCTATCTGGGCATAGAAATCGACAATTTGGCGCAGGTGGTGGAAAACACCAAATGGGTGCGCCGCCATTTTGCCCGACACGAAACCCTGCCCGCCGGACTGCTGCAACAGGGCATCGCCTTCGCGGGCGACGGCAGCGGTAACTACTTCATGCTGCACGAAGGCGCGGTATGGCTGCCTGACCACGACAGCGGCGAATGCACACGAGAAGCCGAAAGCCTCGAAACCTTCCTGCTGTATGCCAACGGCGCGGATTAGGCAGCAAAAAAGGCTACCTGAAATTTTTCAGGTAGCCTTTGTTCATGCCCATCAGCGGCACACAAAGCTTTCGGCTTTATTGGCATCGCCGCCGGTATAGGTGGCGACTTTCGGATAGGCGCAAACCGGCATTTGTTTGTTCGGGAAGGTTTGGCCTTGGGCAATCATGCGCTCGGGCGCTTGGTTTTTGCCGTGCCAGTTTTCCAAAAGTGTGAGCGGGTCTACATCATTGAAGGCTTGGCCGCCGCCGCAGTGGTTCATGCCGGGTATCATAAACAGGCGGCTGAAGCTTTGGGCGTTTGGCGTGTCGGCGTTCATTTGGCGGAACCATGCCACTTGGTCTTTGGCGGAAAATACGGGGTCGGACACGCCGGTGAGCACAATCAGTTTGCCGCCGCGTGCGCGGAAGCTGCTCAAATCGGTGGACACCGCATCGTTAATTGCGCCGGTTTGGTAGGTTTTGGGCGTGTCGCGGTCGAAATCAAATTTGTCCAAATCAAAGTTTGGCACGGCGGGGGTCATGAAATACCAAGTGAGCGAGCCAGCGCCGAGCGTTACGCCGCGCGAATCGGGCTTGGCCGTTTGCGAACTGCCAAGCTTCCATGCGCGCCAGTCGGGCTGGTTCAGGCCGGAATCGTAATACCAGCCGCTGTAAATCTGGTTGCCTTTGCTGTCGCGCGCGCCGTCCATCACGGCTTTGAGGGCGGCGGTTTTGGCGGGGGAGAGGCCTGCGTGTTCGGCTTTGAAATCGCAGCTTTCCCATGCGTTAATCACGCCGTCTTTCAGGCCGTCGCGCGCGTCGCAACGGTTTTTCACGGCTTCGCTCACTTTGTCCAAATCGGCTTGGGTCAGGGCGTTGGCCAAGATTGTGTTGCCCTGTGCGTCTTTGGGGGCGGCTTTCATGAACTGTTGGTAATCCCACTGCTGGGCAACGGCGGCGCGTGACAGGCGGAAGCCGGGGTTGGCGGCAATTACACCGTCAAATTCCAGTGGATAACGCTGGGCTGCAATCATTGCTTCGCGTCCGCCGTTGGAACAGCCCATGAAATAACTGTGTTGCGGCGCGGCAGCATACATTTTCTGAATCAACTGCTTGGCGACGGCGGTTACTTTACCTGTGGACTGGTAAGCGAAGTCTAAACGCGCCTGCTGGTCTGCGCCGAAATCGGGCGTGGGCGTAGGATGGCCGCCGTCCATGCTGACCACGGCATAACCGCGCATCAGTGCCGGCGTGGCGGTAGAGGGACGTACGGGAATGCTGCCGACGGCAGGTGCGACAAAGCCGTCCACCCCGCCGCCGCCTTGGAACAGGAAGCTGCCGTTCCAGTTTTCAGGCAGCCTCAGCTGGAATTTCGTGCCGTAATGTTTGCCGTCCGCACCCGTGCGTGCGCCGATTTCGCCTTCCACCACGCAATGCGGTTTTGCCTGCAAAGCGGTGGCAGACCCGCCGGTGAGGGAAGACATTTTGTCAGCAGCAATTTCGCCGTCCGACCATTCGGCTTTAGTGATGGTGGTTTCGGCGATTGGGGCGTTTTTCAGAGCAAGGCACTGCTGCTGAGCAGTTAGGGCTGGCGCAGCGTGAACGTGGGCGGAAACGCCGGCCAGAAACAATAGCGCAGCGATGGGAGAAAGTTTATTCATAGCGTGGCTCCGTTTTGCTGGTTGGAAAAGGTGGATTATATACTTACTTACAATAGATTACAGGGCAGTGGCTACCTGAAAGCAGCCCGTTATTCAACTTTCAGGTAGCCTGTTCGTTCGCGGCCTTCTCCACCATAAAATCGATAAAACTCCGCACTTTCGCGCTCAAGAGTTTGCGTTGGGTGTACACGGCGTAGAACGGCACGGGCGCTGTGCGGTAGTCGGGCAGCAGGCGGCGCAGGCGGCCGGTTTGCAGGTTGGCACGCAGCAGCCATTCGGGCAGGTAGCCTATGCCGGCACCGGCGCACACCAGCTGGTAGAGCATTTGGGTGTTGTTGCTGTGTATGGCGGCTTGCAGGTGAACGGCGTGCTTTTCACCACGGCCTTGCAGGGTGAGGCCGGATACGTCGGTGTAGCTGGGTAGGATGGCTTGGTGTTGTGCCAAATCCTGCGGGGCGGCGGGCGTGCCGTGTTCGGCCAAATAGGCGGGCGCGGCCACCAAATGGAAGTCGATTTCGGCCAGGGCGCGGGCAATCAGGTTTTCGGCCGGCTGCTTGGAGAGGCGCAGCGCCACGTCTTCGCCGTCGCCGTCGAGGTTGACGCTGTGGTTGGTGAGCGTGAGGTGCAGCGACACATCGGGGTAGCGGCGGCGGTATTCGGTAATCCAAGCGGCGAATACGGGGTTGGCAAACCACACGGGGATGCTCACGCGCAACCGGCCCTGCACCCGGGCGGTGCTGCCTGCGGCACGGGCGGCGGCCTGGTCGAGGATGTCGAGCGCGGAGAGGCAGTCGCGGTAGTAGGCTTCGCCCTGTTCGGTGAGGCTGAGGCGGCGGTTGTTGCGGTAGAGCAGGCGGGCATTCACGCTTTTTTCCAGGTGTGCCACATGTTTGCTGGCCATGGGCACGGAGATATCCAGCTGCTCGGCGGCGCGGGTGAAGCTGCCGCTGTGCACCACTTGGCAGAACACTTTCATGCTTAATAAAGTATCCATAATTTCTCTTGGGGAAAAACTGTATTGTTGGATTGGCTATGTTTTCGCTATAGGGAAATGATTATACTGCACAGGTACTTCCAATTTACATTGTTTCACGCATCAAGAGGAAAAAAATCATGAATACACATTGGGAAAACTGCCGCAGCATGGTGTTGTCTGTATTGCGTATAGCGGCGGGCTATATGTTTATGCTGCACGGTTCGGCCAAGCTGCTCGGCCTGCCGCACGTGGAAATGTTTGACGGCTTGCAGCTCTTCTCGCTCTACGGCGTGGCCGGTATGCTGGAGCTGGGCGGCGGCCTGTTGGTGTTGCTCGGTTTGTTCACCCGCCCGACAGCATTTATCCTTTCCGGCCAGATGGCGGTGGCTTATTTCATCGGCCACGTTTCGGGCAAAGGCCATGCGCTGATTCCGTTTATGAACGGCGGCGAAGCGGCCGCACTGTTTAGCTTTGTGTTCCTGTATCTGGCGGCGGCTGGCGGCGGCAAATGGTCGCTGGATGCGCTGCTGTGCAAGAAGCGGCAGCGGTAATGTTGCGCTTCGCAGAAATGCGTTTCAGGTAGCCTGCTTTTTGTTGCAGCTGGGCGGTGTATTCGGGGCTGGGTTGGGTCATGGGAGTGTGAAGATTAGAAAAGATGGGAATTATAGCGGGAAAGATTAGGCTACCTGAAGGCTAGCCTCCAAGCAACCCTATTGATTTCAGGCAAGATTTAACGTTGCAACAGATAGTTACATAACTTAATCTTACAGATATTTCTGACATAGAAAGCACTAGCATCGTTTGGCAGTATTTTTATCTGCACATCATTATAAAAACACTATTTTCTTTTTCACATATTCTTCAACATAATCATCATTATTTCTTGCTTTAAAATACTCAGCATCACATTTCCCATAAATCGGCATATATCGCCTATCTGCTCGGGATAAGCTATTTCCATTTTCAGAAACAATCACTTTGAAATCAAACTCAGAGCTTGCCCCCACTCCGGCAGCATCCGTGTTGGCATCAATATAACCATCGACAATATCTTGGATTAGGCCTAGTTCTACGTTATTGATGTGGCTTAATGAAAAATGGAATTCGATGATTTCCTTATCTTCATCAATATACACCTCGATTAGATTCACATTGCTGCTAATCAGATTAACTGTAGACAACACCGCATTTATATAGATTTTGTCTCTTAAAGAACTACCTCTATCCATTACGCCACCTTTTAAACACACCCCTGAATTCCGCTTGCACCAAAATATTGAGAATATGCCTCGTATTTCCGGCGTACTCCCGAACGCAGCTGCTCTTGGCTACCGATTTTCAGCTCTGCAAACACCGTATTTCAGCCAACCTTCCCACTATTCCGCTACTCCAACACACTCAGCCCGGGCAAATCGGCGAAGCCGCGTTCGCGGATGATTTGGCAGAAGTTGTCGAGGTAGCGTTTATGTGTATCATCGCTGCGCATACCGGCATAGAGTTCGCTGGTGAGCGGGGGGCTGCCGATGGTGCGGGCGACGATGTAGCCTTTTTCCAGATAGGGCATCACTGTCCAATATGGCAGGGCGGCGATGCCGCGCCGGCTGGCCACCAGCTGGATGATGGCGATGGTGAGCTCGCTGTGGCGGCGCGGCGGGTTGATGCCGGCGGGCAGCAGGATTTTGCGCAGCAAATCAAGCATATCGTCGGGCACGGGATAGGTAATCAGGGTTTCGGCGGCGAAATCCTGCGCCTGCCACACGGGTTTGGCCGCCAGGGGATGATCTTGGGCGCAGATGCCCACCATTTCGTAGGCAAACAGCGGCTGGTAGCGGATGCCCGCCTGCGGCACGGCTTCGGACACGATGGCCAAATCGGCGCGGTGTTGCAGCAACAATCCCACCGGGTCGGCCTGGAAGCCGGACACGATATCGAGCTCCACCTTCGGCCACAGCGGTCGGAAGTCGCCCATGGCGGGCATGAGCCAGTCGAAACAGGTATGGCACTCCACCGCCAGCCGCAACTCGCCCGCGCCGCCGCCGGCAATCTGCGCCAGGTCGCGCTCGGCAGCAGCCAGGTGCGGCATCACTTCGCGCGCCAGTTGCAACAGCCGCTCGCCGGCAGGCGTGAAACGCAGGGGGGTGGTTTTGCGCTCGAACAGCGGCGTGCCGAAGTGGTTTTCCAAGGCGCGGATTTGGTGCGACAGGGCGGATTGAGTGAGGAACACGCGCTTGGCGGCCAGGGACACGCTGCCGGTTTCGGCTAGGGCGAGCAGGGTTTTGAGGTGGCGCAGTTCGATGATGGATTCCATGTTTCAGGTAGCCTTTGGGGTGTGTCGGCAGGGTTCCGACATTTTATTTTGTCTGCCTTGTCGGCTTTCAGGTAGCCCCGCCGTGCGCGGAGGCTACCTGAAATTTTAATTTCAATCCGTTTCCGCCATTTCCAGCGCCTGTTTGATGTCCACGGCCACGATGCGGGACACGCCTTTTTCCTGCATGGTAACGCCGATGAGCTGCTCGGCCATTTCCATGGTCAGGCGGTTGTGGGAAATATACAGGAACTGGGTTTGGGCGCTCATTTCTTTCACCAGGTTGCAGAAGCGGGCGGTGTTGGCGTCGTCCAGCGGGGCGTCCACTTCGTCCAGCAGGCAGAAGGGGGCGGGGTTGAGGCTGAACAGGGCGAACACGAGGCTCATGGCGGAGAGGAGGTGGATGGTGCTGTTTTTCTTGCCGGGCGGGCGCGCCATGATGGATACGCCGGCGGTGAGCAAATCGTCGCCCACCATGTGCAGGCTGGCTTCGCCGCCGCCGAACAGGGTGGGGAAGAAGGTTTGCACTTTTTGGTTCACGGCATCGAAGGTGGCTTGGAAGCGCTGTTTGGTTTCGCCGTCGATTTGGGCGATGGCTTCTTCCAGCAGCGCGATGGCGGATTGCAGGTCGGCGCGTTGGTTTTGGTAGTAGCCGTCGCGCTCGCGGGCTTCGGCCAGTTCGTCGAGGGCGGCCAGGTTCACCGCGCCAAGGGCTTGGATGCGGCGGGAAATGCTGTCGATTTGCTGCGGCCAGTCGGTTTTCAGGTAGCCTGCCTGCTGTTCGGCTTCGAGCGCGGCAATATCGGCCTGACGCGCCAATAGGTTATCGTGGAAGCGTTTGGCGTTGAGCAGGGCTTCCTGCTGCTGCAACAGGGCGGTTTGGGCGGCCTGCTGCCACTGCGGCAGCTCGGCGGCCAGCGCCTGTTGGCGGGCGTATTGCTGCCTGCCCTGCTCTTGGGTTTCGGCCAGCTCGGCGGCAGTGGCCTGGATTTGTTCTTCCAGTGTGAAGGCGGCTTCGGCCAGCTCCTCCAGCTGCAGGCGTTGCTCGTCTTCGTTGTCTTCGGCGTAGGTGAGGGCGAGCTCGCTCTGGCGTTGCTGCCAATCGGCTTTTTGCTGCACCAGCGCGGCCATGCGGGCGGCGAGGTTTTGCAGCTGCTGGGTTTGGCGGTGGACTTCGATTTCGGCGGCGCTGCGGCGACGGTCGGCTTCGAGCACGGCTTGGCGGGCTTGGCGCAGGGCTTGCTGCGCCTGTTGGCTGTGTTCGGACTGGGCGCGGCTCTCGGCTTCCAGTTCGGGCAGGTTCTCTTCGAGGGCGGCGGTTTCTTCGGCCAGGATTTCGGCGGCGCACGCCAGTTCTTCGGCTTCCTGCGCCAGCTGGGCCTGCTCTTGGGCAATGTGTTCGCGCCGCTGCTGCGCCTGTGCGGCGCGGGCGGCAAGGGCGCCGGCCTGTTGCTGGGCGGCGGCCAGCTCGGCGGCGAGGCGGCGCTGTTCGGTTTGGGCTTGGCGCAGTTCGGCTTCGGCCTGGGCTTGCTGTTGCGCCAGTTTTTCGGCTTCGGCTCGGGCTACCTGAAACTGCGGCTGCCATTCGGCCAGTGCGGTGGTGATTTCGTCGTGGCGGGCGCGGTGGCGCATTTGCCGGTTGCCGCCGTCGGCGTGGTGCAGCAGCACGCCGAGTCGGTCGATGCGGTGGCCTTGCGGGGTGAGCCATTCTTGGCCGGGCTCGAGGCGGCTGCGGTGCGCCAGTGCGTAATCCAAATCGGGGGCGCACAAGATGCCTTCGAGCCAGTGGGCTAAGGCTACCTGAAAAGGCGGCTCGGCCTGGATTTGGTGAATCAGCGCCTGAGCCGGGCTGGCGGCGCGGTGGGCGTGGGCTTCGCGGTCGAACCAGGCGGCGGGGGATTCGGGCAGCGGCGACGGCGGCTGGAAATCAGCGGGCAGCGCGCGGGCGTTGAGCCGCTCGCCGAGCACGGCGGCCAGTGCGCCCTGCCATTCTTCGGGCACGTGGATGTGCTGCCACAGGGTGGGCGCATCGGCTTGTTCGCTGCCCTGCCAGAAGTTGTGGCGGGCGGTGTCGGCCAGCAGGGCGGCGAGGGTTTTCTGCTCGGCTTCGGCGGCGAGGATGCGGCGTTCGTGTTCCTGTTCGCGTTCGCGGGCGGCGGCGAGGGCGGTTTTCAGGTAGCCTGTTTGCTCTTCGAGCCGTTGCAGTTGCTTCTCACCCTGTTGGTATTGGGCGGCGAGGGTGTCGGCCCGGGCTTGGGCGGCGGCGGTATCCTGCCCGGCATCGCTTTGCAGGGCGGCGGCTTCCTGCTGCAAACGGGCTTGGCGCTCTTGCAGCCGGCTGATGCTTTGGCGGCTGTGTTGCAGCTGCTGCTGTTTCAGGGCGAGCTCGCGGCGGAGGCGGGCGGATTCGTCGTGTTGGCTTTGCTGCTGTTCGGCGGCCTGCTGCTGTTCGGCTTCGAGCTCGGGCAGTTGCTCTTCGAGGGCGGCGGCTTCGGCGGCGAGCAGTTCGAGCTGCATCTGTTGCTGTTCGGCGGCCTGTTCGGCGGCGGCGTGCTGCTGTTGCAGCTCGGCGTGTTCGCCGTCGATTTTCTGGATGGCGGTTTGGGCGGCAGCCTGTTCGCGTTCGAGGCGCTGGCGTTGGCTCTGCCGCGAGCGGATTTGCTCTTCGAGGCGGGCGGTTTGCTCGCGCAACAAGGCGTGCTGCTGGTTGAGCCGGTATTGCTCGGCCTGCTGTTGCTGTTCGGTTTGGCGCAACACTTGCACGGCATCGTTCATGGCTTGGTTTTGCCGGGCAAGTTCGTCTTGCCGCTCGCGGGCGCGTTCGTGTTCGGCGGCGGCGCGGTCGGCGGCGGCAAGCGTGTGCCGCCATTGGGCGAAGTCGTGGCGGTTTTGCGCGTGGTTGAGCTCGGCGGTGAGGCTGCGGTAGCGTTCGGCGGCGGCGGCCTGGCGTTGGAGTTTTTCCACTTGGCGGCCGAGTTCGGTCTGCAAGTCGCCGAGGCGTTGGAGGTGTTCGCGGGTGTCGCGCAGGCGGTTTTCGGTTTCGCGGCGGCGTTCTTTATATTTGGATACGCCGGCGGCTTCTTCGATGTGGGCGCGCAATTCTTCGGGGCGGGCTTCGATAATGCGGGCAATCATGCCCTGTTCGATCACGGCGTAGCCGCGCGCGCCGACGCCGGTGCCGAGGAAAAGGTCGGTGATGTCGCGGCGGCGCACTTGCTGGCCGTTGATGTAGTAGCTGGATTCGCCTTGGCGGGTGAGCTGGCGGCGGATGCTGATTTCGCCGTATTGCCCCCATGCGCCCTGCAGGCTGCCGTCGGCATTGCTGAATACGAGCTCCACGGAGGCGCGGGGGGCGGGGCGGCGGGTGGCGGCGCCGTTGAAAATCACGTCTTGCATGCTCTCGCCGCGCAGCTGTTTGGCCGAGGCTTCGCCCAGCACCCAGCGCACGGCGTCGATAACGTTGGATTTGCCGCAGCCGTTGGGCCCGATTACGGCCACCAGCTGGCCGGGCACGTGGATGGTGGTGGGGTCGGTGAAAGATTTGAAGCCGGCAAGTTTGATGTGGGTGAGGCGCATGAAAAACAATGAAAAAGCGGAATGCCGTATTTTAAAAGAAAGGCGGCGGGGCAGGCTACCTGAAACAGGCTACCTGAAACAGGAAGAAGGTTTCAGGTAGCCTTTTGCCGTGCCTTTTTACGCCGCTTGGCGCACCGATACCAAGCAATACTGAGCCCAAGCCAGCCTGCTCCGGCCACGGTGGCGGCGCGTGCCCAAAGTCGGGCATACAGCTGCCAGTTTTCGGTTTCTTCCTGCGGGCTGAAGGCGGCGTGGTAGAGCCGTTCGCTGCCGTCTTTGGTGTAGGCGAGCTCGGTAATCACATGATAGCTCAGCCAATGGGCTTGGGTGATATTTCGCACGGGCAGCGTTTCTTCATCTTGCCAAATGTTTTCATCATATTGGCACAACGGGTCGGCCAGGTTACGGCAACCCAAATTAAGCTGTTGGCCTTCGGCGGTGCGGATGCTGCCCGCCACGTGGAGAGCAGCATCATGGCCTTTCTCCCACTGCCGCCGTCTCAGCTCGGCGGCGGCATGATGCGTATAGGCCACGGGTACACTCAAATGCCGCTGCCGCTTATGCAACTCAGCCGACGTTACCAATGCGCCCATACCCAACCCGGCAGCCAGCAGCATACTGAACAGCCAAAATACAGGCAAACTAAACAAAGCCTGTATGACATTACGGTCGAGCTGCTCTTTTTCCCGTTGCAACTGCCGCATAGTGTGGAAAAAATTACCCATTCCCCCCTCCTGTATTTCAGCAGCCAATTGTATAGCGAAACCGGCAAGACAAGCCACGCATAGGCGCGAGGCTACCTGAAAGCAGCTGGTTACCCAACCAAAAACCGCCCGCCAAACGATAGTTTTGTTTTTGCCAAACAATAGCATTTTGTAATACAATACAAACCTGAGTAATCACTCATTTACTATGTAAATCAATGGATAAGCAAAAGAAAACCGTTACGGTGATGGTGCTGGACGAGCACCGCACCGAAACTTTCGTTATCGCTGAATCTCGGCTGCGCGCCATCAAACCCACCATCATCGGACTTTCCCTGGCCTCGGTGGCGCTTTTGGCTGCGCTGTTGGCTTTGGGTTGGCACCACTACCAAAGCTACAGCCAATTTGCGCAACAGCAACAGCAAACTCAAGCGCTCAATCAGCAAATAGAAGACTTGAAAGAAGCCCGCTCCGCCGAAGTTACTGCCAAGCTAAACCAGCTCGCCCAATCTGAAAAAGCCGTGGCTGATCTGCAAAACTACCTGCGTCAGCGCGGCGCAAACGTGCCCGCCCCCAAACCGGCTGCTTCATCCGAGCCCGGCAAACCCATCAGCCAAGCCGGCGGCCCGCGCAATATTCTGCCGCCAGCCGATACGCCTGAATTCAGCCAAACTATTGAAAATCTGCTTAAAGCTGCCAACAATGTGCCGCTTGGCCGCCCTGCGCAAGGCGGGCTCTCTTCCAGCTTCGGCCCTAGGCATAACCCGTTTAGCGGCAAAGGCAGCGAGTTCCACCATGGCTTGGATTTTCGCGGCAATGTAGGCGACCCCGTGCGCGTTACTGCCAACGGCACAGTGGAATTTGCCGGCACCATGAACGGCTACGGCCAAGTGGTGAAAGTACGCCACGGCTACGGCTACAGTACCGTGTATGGCCATTTGTCGCACATCGACGTGCAGCCCGGCCAAACGGTTAAAGCCGGCGACCTCATTGGCAAAATCGGCTCTACCGGCCGCTCCACCGGCCCGCACCTGCACTATGAAGTGCGCCTCAACAACGAGCCACACGACCCTGCCACCTTCCTCAGCCTCGCAAAATAAAGCTGCAAGGCATACCATTTCCATTCAATCCGCGGAGAAACAACCATGTTTAAAGATAAAAAAGACCGTTCCCAACCCAGCAACTCCACCAGCGCCATCGACACCATCATCGGCGCACAATGCCGGATTCAGGGCGACATCCTGAGCCAGCAATCGGTGAAAATCGACGGCCAAATCCAAGGCAACGTACAAGCCGGCGGCACCGTCATCGTTGGCGACAAAGGCGCGGTGAACGGCGACATCCGCGGCAGCGATCTGATTGTATTCGGCAAAACCGAAGGCTTGATCGAAGTGAAAAAACTCCACCTCAAACCCAACGCCCGCGTAACCGGCAATATCCGCACCCAATCCCTGCAAGTGGAAGACGGCGCAGTTTACACTGGTGATATCCGCATGGATCGCAACGTTGGCAACGCCACCCTCCCCCCAGCTGGCAGCGCCCCGGAAAAAGCCATTGCTGCACCGGCAGATAAGTTGGCCAATAAATAGTTTGCCTGGTTGAGCCAAAACAAGAGGCTAGCTGAATATTACACTCAGCTAGCCTCTTTTCCTTCTCTGTCCTGTCCTCTCCACTCATCCCACCCATTCATTTTTCTCGTTTCTCTTCCTTTTTCCTATTTCTATACTGGGGGAGTGATATCTTTTACCACCTGACCGGGACAACAAAAAATGGGGCTGTACTAGATTAGCCCTAAATTCCACACCAACCCCGCAGGGTTTGAAGCTGCCGGGACGGTGTGCCGAAGTTAAACCGAAATTCGCATTCTTTCAAGAAC
>CAUPYH010000009.1:0-33681 GCA_963515595.1 uncultured Eikenella sp.
TATAGGCATCCGCCAGCTCTTGCAAGGCGGGAATCAGGGTTTCGGAGACATAAAGCCCTCCGTGTTCGCCGAAAAAGCCCTTCTCGTCGGGCGCTTGGTAGTTTTGCATGGTTCGTCCTTTAGTAATGGGGTAGAAAGGCTACCTGAAAATGCCAAACCCGTTTCAGGTAGCCTTCATGAATATCAAGGACTCCATTCTAACCGCTTATTCCGCGCTTTCCAAAGCCCGTTTTCTCGCCGCGCCCCATTCCGAAGCCGCAATCCCCGCCGCCACCAAGATTAAGGCCGTGAGCACATAGCCGCCCAAGCGCTCGTCTGGGAAGGCCGCCGCGCCCACCAGCGCGCCGAACACCGGCAGCAGGTTCATCGTGAGCGCCGCCCGCCCCGCGCCAATCGCAATCACGCTTTCCATATAAAACAGCTTGGACAAAATCGCGATAAACACAGAAACATAAAACAGCAGCAGCCAAGCCTGCCACGGCGGCATTCGGAAGCCTTTCTCCACTCCTTCCCACACATAAAACGGCGCACTCACCACCACCGCCGCCACACACATAGCCCACAGCAGGCTTGCCCAATGCACCTTCGGCGCCGCACGCAACGCCAGTGAATAGCCGGCATAAATCAAAGAAGTAGCCAATGCCAGCGCATCCCCTTGCGCCAAACCCGTTTCCAGGAGCGCGGCCGGATTGCCTCGGCCCACCACCCACACCACGCCCGCAAACGACAGCCCCACCCCCAGCCATTGCAGCCAATGCGCCCGTGTGCGCCAAAACAGCACCTCCGCAAGCAGTACCATCACCGGAATCAGCGCCGTGATAATCGACACATTCACCACCGCCGCCCCGCGCGCGAACGCGCTGTAGAGCACGATATTAAACAGCGCAAACCCGCTGCCGCCCACCAACAATAGCCACAACGCACGCGGTTTGAGCACAGGCAAATCCTCCCGAATCCGCGCGCGGAACAGCCACGAAAGCAGCAAAGCCGCCAGCACCCAGCGCCAAAACGTAAACTCATAAGGCGAAAGCCAAGCTTTGCCCAGCTTGCCCGCCACATTGCTCGTGGCCCAGAACGCCGGTGCCAAAAACAGCATCACATAAGGGTGCGGCAGGCCGTTTGCCTGCCAAATACGGAAACGCATGGTTTAATCCTCTTGCAACAGCCCGACGCCGCCAGCGGAAGGCTACCTGAAAAATATTTACTGCGAAAACACAGATGCTTACGGACGAAGATTGCATGCCATGCTCAGGACGGCAGGCAACAAAAAACGCCCCGATCAATCGGAGCGCATCATCACGTTGCCGCGGCAGAATCCGCTCTGCCACCTGCGGCCAATCAAACCGGGCAGCATCCCGCCCAAACCGGCCGCGAGTTCCCTCCGCCGGCATTAACCGGTTCAGGTGCAACGGGTATGTTCTCAGCCGCGCAAGGCAGCACCCCGACTCAAGGGGGCGGATTATAGTGGAATTCCTAATCTGCTACTATGGCGTGGTGCGCCTAGCTGTATTGTTCATGCTGCCTGCGTCTGGCCGCCTTGTAGCAATATAGTGAATGAGGAATTTCACGATATGGTTTTCTGCGGCACGTTTTAGAGGGGCGGGGTTGTACGCAGCTATTTGAAGTGCCGAATCTTTCAAATTTTCAGGTAGCCTCAAGCCGCCTTGAAAGGCTACCTGAAAACTATACCAATCCCGCCATCTCGAAAAACGCCCGATATGCCGCTGCCTTTTTCTGCAAACTCAGCGGATACGCCCGCGAGGTGGAAGGCAGACGGGTGAGGGTGAGATGCCGATTGGCCAAAGTGAAGGGCAGGGTTTCGCCGGTTTTTGGTATTTTCGGCGCATCGGGCAGCAGGGAGAGCAGCACTTCGGTGGCCTTGCCGCCGGTGGTGCATATATGGCGGCAGCGCGGCAGCCGGGCGAGTACGGCGGGCAAATCCACGGTTTCCACCACGCGCAGGAATTTGTCGGAGGCATTGTCTTGCTCGCGCACGGCTTTGAGCACGGTGGGGCAGGAGGCGATGCCGCGCTCGTGCAGGAAGGCTTTGATTTTTTCCGCGTCAAATGCTTTTTCGCCTATTTTTTGGAAGTGCGCGGCATCGTTGAAGAACACGAGCCCGTACACGCGCCACATATCGTTGATGAAATTGGGATAGTGAAACAGCATGGCGTGCTTTTCCGCCTTGGGCGGGAAGGTGCCCATCATCATCACGGTGGCTTCGGGCGGCAGCAGGGCGGGGAATGGGTGGCTTTCGATTTCGGGCATGGCGGCAAGGCAATAATTTGGAGGGGTTCATTATAAAGCGAATAAAAGCGGGAGCCGTTCGATTTTTCCCGCCGGCTATGATAAAGTAGAACCAAGATAAAAAGTTTGTTCAACCCTTACCCACTCGAAAGCGAGAAAATAATGTTCCCAGAATATCGCGACCTCATCAGCCAGCTCAAACAATCCGACAAACGTTTTGCCCGCCTGTTTGACGAACACAATGAGCTGGACGAAAAAATCGCCAATATGGTCAAAAATCCGGTTACCGGCAATTTGGACGAAGTGGAAGTGCTGAAAAAACAGAAGCTGCATTTGAAAGACCAGCTCTATCAAATCCTGAAACAGCACGACAAAAAATAAGGCCTGATTAAAAACAGGCTAAGAAGGCTACCTGAAAGTTTGGCTTCGCAGAACTTAGCTGCGCTGCGTTTCAGGTAGCCTTTACTGCTTTAAATACGGCCGAAGCTGCCGCTTAACAAACTCTGCCGTTTCCATACAGATAAATACAAAAACTGGACATTTCCCCCACTATCGCCGAAAATGAGCATCTTGCCCGCCAGCGGCAAACTGCGTTTTTAGACGCAATTATTCATTTCAACCAAATTTAAACTGCCTCCCAGCATGAAACCCGCCATCCTCGTTATGCACGGCCCCAACCTCAATCTTTTGGGGCAGCGCGAACCGGAAATCTACGGCCGCACCACCCTTGCCGACATCAATGCCGGTCTGCAGGCGCGCGCCGAAGCTGCCGGTTATGCCTTTGAAGCCGTGCAGAGCAATGCCGAAGTTGTGCTGGTGGAGCGTGCCCAGACGGCCATGGCCGACCATACCGCCTTTATCATCATCAACCCGGCCGCCTACACCCACACCAGCGTCGCCCTGCGCGATGCGCTTGCTGCCGCCGGCAAACCCTTTATCGAAGTCCACCTCTCCAACGTGCACGCCCGCGAGCCTTTCCGCCGCCATTCCTATTTTTCTGATTTGGCGCAGGGCGTGATTTGCGGGCTGGGTGCACACGGCTACGCCGCCGCACTGGATTTCGCCATTGAATACTTGCAACAAAAACAGGCCGGCTAAAGCCCGGCTCCGAATCCCTTAAAAGGACCTCTAATTATGGATTTACGCAAACTCAAAAAACTCATCGACTTGGTGGAAGAATCCGGCATTGCCGAGATTGAAGTAACCGAAGGTGAAGAAAAAGTGCGCATCACCCGCTCGCTGGCTGCGCCGCAGCCCGTGTATGCCGCCGCGCCTGCCGTGGCTGCCGCTCCGGCTCCCGCCGCGGCCGCTGCCGCACCCGTTGCAGCCGCAGGCGCGCCTGCCGCCCCCGCCCGTGATTTGAGCAAAGCGCAAACCTCTCCTATGGTGGGCACTTTCTACCGCGCCCCCGGCCCGAACGCGCCGGTGTTTGTGGAAGTGGGCCAGAGCGTGAACGCCGGCGACACCTTGTGCATCATCGAAGCCATGAAGCTGATGAACGAAATCGAAGCCGAACGCAGCGGCGTGGTGAAAGAAATTCTGGTGGAAAACGGCCAGCCGGTAGAGTTTGGCGAGCCGCTGTTTATCATCGAATAATTTTTCAGGTAGCCTTTTTGCCTGTTTTATCGGTGCATGCCTATGGGAATGACTGTTGAAATGCATAGGGTATCGGAGGAGAAACTCAGGGCATATGCCTCCGATTCCCGCCGTTTCCGGAAGTTTTTGGATAAAGAGCGGCCGTTTGACGATCTGAGCGTGCTGTATGTGGATAAATATTGGGATGCGCTGACTTTTCTCGTAAGCGGACACCGTACTGCTGAAAACGAGGGGGAGTTGCTTACCCATGTTATTCTTGGTTATTCCCGTATCCAATATCGTTTCGAACATATTCCCACGTTTTACATATCTGTGAAAAAAGTTGGTTTCTTCAATTGGGCGCTATCTGAACTATCGTTGGAAGAGGCTAGGTAACGCTGCAATGTAACAGCTATGGCAGAAGCCGATGTTTATTTGTCGGATGCTTGGGCAAATGATGATGAAGCATGGGACGATTTACAGCCCTTACTAATCGACCTGAAAGCATTCTATGCCGCCGCAGGAAAAAACCGAGAAGCTGTAATCAGCTTATTTAACCATTAAATTCAGTGGTATCCGAATGAAAGAGTGAATTTCATGCTGAAAAAAGTCCTCATCGCCAACCGTGGCGAAATCGCCCTGCGCGTATTGCGCGCCTGCCGCGAAATGGGCATCGCCACCGTGGCCGTGCATTCCACTGCCGACAACGACAGCCTGCACGTTAAGCTGGCCGACGAATCTGTCTGCATCGGCCCCGCCCCCTCTGCGCAGAGCTATCTGCACATTCCCTCCATCATCGCCGCCGCCGAAGTAACCGGCGCCGACGCCGTCCACCCCGGCTACGGCTTCCTGGCCGAAAACGACCGCTTTGCCGAGCAGGTGGAAGAATCCGGCTTCATCTTCATCGGCCCGCGTGCCGAAACCATCCGCCTGATGGGCGACAAAGTGTCCGCCAAAAAAGCCATGCTCGAATCCGGCGTGCCCTGCGTGCCCGGCTCGGACGGCGCGCTTTCCGACGACCCCGACGAAATCCTGCAAACCGCCGATCGCGTGGGCTACCCCGTGATCATCAAAGCCTCCGGCGGCGGCGGCGGGCGCGGCATGCGCGTGGTGGAAAAGAAAGAAGACCTGATTAAGGCCGTGGAAATGACCAAGGCCGAAGCCGAAGCCGCCTTCGGCAACCCGATGGTGTATATGGAACGCTTCCTGCAACGCCCGCGCCACGTGGAAGTGCAGGTGCTGGCCGACGAGCACGGCAACGCCATTTATCTGGGCGAGCGCGACTGCTCCATGCAGCGCCGCCACCAAAAAGTCATCGAAGAAGCCCCCGCGCCCGGCATCACCGCCAAAGAGCGCGAGAAAATCGGCAAAGCCTGCGTGGCCGCCTGCAAACGCATCGGCTACCGTGGCGCCGGCACGTTTGAATTTCTATATGAAGACGGCGAATTCTTCTTCATCGAAATGAACACCCGCGTGCAGGTGGAGCACCCCGTAACCGAGCTGATTACCGGCATCGACATCGTGCAGGAACAACTGCGTATCGCCGCCGGGCTGCCGCTGCAATACAAGCAGAAAGACGTGGTGATCCAAGGCCATGCCTTCGAGTGCCGCATCAACGCCGAAGACCCCTACAGCTTCATCCCCAGCCCGGGCTGCATCACCAGCTGTCATCTGCCCGGCGGCTTCGGCGTGCGTGTGGACAGCCACATCTACCAGGGCTACCGCATCCCGCCGAACTACGACAGCCTCATCGGCAAAATCTGCGTGTATGGCAAAAACCGCGAGCAGGCCATGGCCAAAATGCGCGTTGCCCTCTCCGAGCTTACCGTGAGCGGCATCAAAACCAATGCCCCGCTGCACGACGACCTGTTCCGCGACCCCGGCTTCGCCAAAGGCGGCGTGAGCATCCATTATCTGGAGCACTGGCTGGAAGAGCGCAAAGCCCGGCTGCAAGCTGAGAAGCAGGCTGAGAAATAGTTTTTCTGATTCAGATGAATAAAAGGCTACCTGAAAATTTCAGGTAGCCTTTTCCTTATCCGCTTAGTGGAAGATGACGTCGTCTTCATCATCCTGAAACAGGAATTGCGCGATGAAATTGTAGAAGTCTCTACGCGGCTTCCAGTTGTTTTTCAGCAGCACACTACCTTGCGGCGTGTCGATGCGGGCATGCATAAACGAGCCGGGCGATTCGATTTGCGAGAATTTGGATTGAATGCCGCGAATTTCCCGATACACCACAACATGTTCTTTAAACAGGGTTTGCAGGATAAAGCCGTGTTCGTACAGCGTGAGACGCGATCTGAATTGCCCGGCCACATAAATACCGTACCAAGCGATGAACAATATGTTAAACCAGCCCACAACATTGGCCGGATCGCCTGAGGCACGGATATCTTTGCCTATGCCCGCATTCAGGATAAACATCAGCAGCAGGAAGATAATGGTGGCGAGGAAGGTCCAAGTGAGGGTGTGGCGGAAGGTGGCGAGCTGCCGGCCTAGTTTGCGGTGGCGCATGGTGTGTGTTCCGTTGGGTTTATAAAGAGGCGGATTGTAATATAAATAGCCAATATCTACCTGTTTTCAATGCTTTCTATATTTTCAGGTAGCCTGTAAGCAACAAATTCAAACAAAATATGAACAAATATTATCAAGCCACCCGCCGCCGCCCAGGCTGCCTGAAATTACCCCGGCCGCCGCGTGTTACAATAGCCGCCCTTTCCCGCCGGAATCAGGCGCATACCTTTGAACCTCGTTGAAGCGAATGCTTTCAGGTAGCCCTTCCGGCTTTCCACATCATGCAAAGAAAGTTACTCCATGAAACACATTATCCGCCGCAATAGCGAGCCCAACAGCGGCAACTGGGAGCGCGACACGCTGGAAAAACTCCTGCTCGAAGCCTACCGCGAGCAGCGCCGCGCCCGCATTTGGAAGCTCATTTTCCGCCTGCTGCTCATCGCCTTTCTGGCACTCTATTTGTTTGCCATTTTCGGCAAGATGGGCAGCCTCAACCCCGCCTCCGCCGAGCCGCACACTGCCGTAATCCGCCTCGAAGGCGCGATTACCGCCGGCGAAAACCAGGCCGGCAAACTGCGCCAAGGCCTGGAAGCTGCCTATAAAAACAAACAGGTGCGCGGCATCATTATCCGCGCCAACAGCCCCGGCGGCTCGCCCGTGGTATCCGGCGTGGCCTACCGCGAAATCCGCCGCCTGCGCGCCGAGCACCCCGGCATCCCTGTGTATGTGGTAGCCGAAGATATGTGCGCCTCCGGCTGCTACTACATCGCCGCCGCTGCCGATAAAATCTATGCCGACCAATCCAGCATCGTCGGCAGCATCGGCGTGGTCGGCAGCAGCTTCGACCTCACCGGCCTGATGCACAATATGGGCATCCAGCGCCGCCAGCGCACTGCCGGCAGCAACAAAGGTATGGGCGACCCCTTCAGCCCGGAAACCCCTGAGCAAACCGCCATCTGGCAAGGTATGTTGGACGACATCCACCAGCAATTCATCAAAGCCGTGCGCGACGGGCGCGGCAAACGCTTGAACGAAGCGGATAATCCCGACCTGTTCAGCGGCCGCGTGTACACCGGCAACGAAGCGCTCAAAACCGGCCTCATCGACGGCCTGGGCGACATCTACAGCGTATCGCGCGACATCATCAAAGCCCCCGAGCTGGTGGACTACACCCCCGCCGACGACATCAGCCGCCTGTTCAGCAAAGGCGTAGGCGCCAGTGTGCGCCAAGGCTTGCAGGAAGTGGTACAGGAACAGCCGTGGTAGGCATTTAGTTTGCTGCCTTGGTATAAAAAGGCTACCTGAAAGCGTGAGTTTAACGGAGTTAAAACGAGCTCCGAGAGTTTCTGCAAAGCTGAAATTCAGGTAGCCTTTCTCTTGAAAGGCCAGCTATTTGCCTAATATATGTGGTACCTATCCACACCATAAGAGGAAAACCAACCATGATCAGCACCATCATTATCGGCTTCATCATCGGTATTTTGGCCAAATTCCTGTATCCGGGCGGGCAACGCTTGGGCATCATTATGACCACGCTGCTCGGCATCGGTGGTTCGGTGCTGGCCAGCTGGGTTGGGCAAACGATGGGCTGGTATGCCATCGGGCAGCCCGCTGGCTGGATTGCCTCCACGCTGGGCGCCATGGGTATTTTGGCTATCTTTGCAAGCCTGCGGAAATAAGGTCTCTGTCTCACCAAACAAACGAAAGCAGCCTCAACCGATAGCGGTTGGTAGGCTGCTTTGTTCGTGTTGGCGTGGTGCAGTAACTGTATTTGAGACCTATAGTGCTCACTCACCCCGAGAATTATAGTGAATTAAATTTAAACCAGTACAGCGTTACCTCGCCTTGCCGTACTATTTGTACTGTCTGCGGCTCGCCGCCTTGTCCCGATTTAAATTTAATCCACTATAAAAGCTCACAGTCTTATTTTGATTGAAATTTGATTCATCTATTTGCTCAATAAAAGGCTACCTGAAAAATATTGCTCATTTTCAGGTAGCCTTTCGCTTCTTTGCTGCTTTAGCCTTTCGGGGCAGGTGGTTCGATTTGCTCTTTCCAGCCGCATTCTTTCTGCGGACAGACTTTTTCCACGCCCCAGCGTTTGGTGGTTTTGATGGTGAGCACCGGCCAGTGGCATTTCGGGCACTCTTCGGCCACGGGCGGGTTCCAGGTGGCGTAGTCGCAGTCGGGGTAGGTGTTGCAGCTGTAGAACAGCTTGCCGTAGCGCGATTTGCGCTCGATCAGGCTACCTTTGCCGCATTTGGGGCAGGCCACACCGGTGTCTTTAGGTTTCTCCAAGGGCTCGATGTGTTTGCACTTGGGATAGTTGGCACAGCCGATGAATTTGCCGAAACGGCCTTTTTTATACACGAGCTGGCCGCCGCATTTGGGGCATTCGCGCCCTTCTACGATGGTGGGTTCTTCGGCGGCCTTGGCGGCTTCTTCGGCGGTTTCGTTGAGGTTGCGGGTGTAGTCGCAATCGGGGTAGCCGGAGCAGGCGATGAAGCGGCCGCGTTTGCCGAATTTGATTTGCAGCTTGTGCTGGCCGCATTTGGGGCAGGTTTCGTCCAGCTCTTCGGTGGTGATTTTGGCACGCTCGATGCCGGCTTTTTCCTCAATCTGTTTGTGAAAGCCTTTCCAGAATTTGTCCATCACGGGAATCCACTGCCGTTTGCCGCTGGCAATGTCGTCGAGCTGGTCTTCGAGCTTGGCGGTGAAATCGTAGTCCACGTATTGGGTGAAGTGTTCGGTGAGGAATTTGTTCACGATTTCGCCGGTATCGGTAGGCAGGAAGCGGCGCTGGTCGATGGTGACGTATTCGCGGTCTTTCAGGGTTTTGATGATGCTGGCGTAGGTGGAGGGGCGGCCGATGCCGAACTCTTCCAAGGCTTTCACCAGCGTGGCTTCGTTGAAGCGTGGCGGCGGCTGGGTGAAGTGCTGCTCGCCGTAGAGCTTGTCTACAGGCAGGGCGTCGCCTACGGCTAATTCGGGCAGTTTTTTGTTGTCTTCATCCTCGTCGTCGTCATCGTGGCCTTCCTGATACACGCTCAGAAAACCGGCAAATACCAGCACTTGGCCGGTAGCGCGGAACACGCCTTCGCCCATGCCGATGTCTACGGTGGTGGCATCAAATTTGGCTTCCACCATCTGGCAGGCCATGGTGCGCTGCCAAATCATTTGGTAGAGCTTGAATTGGTCGGCGGAAAGGAAGGGCTTCACACTTTCGGGCGTGCGGTATACCGAAGTGGGGCGGATGGCTTCATGCGCCTCTTGGGCATTTTTGGATTTGGTGCGGTACATGCGCGGCGATTTGGGCAGGAAATCGGCACCGATTTTGTTGTCGATGTAGTGGCGGATTTCGGCTATCGCGTCTTGCGACAGGGTTACGCTGTCGGTACGCATATAGGTAATCAGGCCGACCGAGCCTTGGCCGACGTCCACGCCTTCAAACAGCTGCTGGGCGGTGCGCATGGTGCGGTCGGTGGTGAAGCCGAGTTTGCGTACGGCGTCCTGTTGCATGGTGGAAGTGGTGTAGGGCGCGGCAGGCTTGCGGGTGGCTTTTTTCTTCACCACATCGAGCACTTGCGCTGATTTGCCCTGCATGGCGGCCAACACGGCGGCCTGGGCGGCTTCGTTGGGCAGGGAGAACTGCTCCAGTTTGCTGCCCTGCCATTGGGTGAGCTTGGCGGCGAATTTTTGGCGGCCTTTGTGGCTGTCGAGATGCACGCTCCAGTATTCCTGCGTTTCAAAGGCGCGGATTTCGTTTTCGCGCTCGCAAATCAGGCGCAGGGCGGGGCTTTGCACACGGCCGGCGCTCAAGCCGCGCCGGATTTTTTTCCACAACAGCGGGGAGAGGTTGAAGCCGACCAGATAATCCAAGGCGCGGCGCGCCTGTTGCGCATCCACCAAGCCCATATCGAGCTTGCGCGGCTGTTTGAGGGCTTCCTGCACGCCTTTTTTAGTAACCTCGTGAAACACCACTCGCAGGGTGCGCTCGTCCAGATTTTTGATGCCGCGTTTGGTTTTGAGGATTTCGTAGATATGCCAGGAAATGGCTTCGCCTTCGCGGTCCGGGTCGGTGGCCAGATAGAGGGTGTCGGCTTCTTTGGCGGCGGCCATGATGGCGTCGATGTGCTTTTTGCTCTTGGCCGGCACTTCATATTTCATGGCGAAATCGTGCTCGGGATCGACAGCGCCGTTTTTCGGCACCAAATCGCGCACGTGGCCGAAGGAGGCCAATACTTCAAAATCGCTGCCCAGGTATTTTTTAATCGATTTGATTTTGTTGGGAGATTCCACAATCAGCAGGTTTTTCGACATAGTTTCCTCGCAAAATACTTTTGTTTTTAGCCACGCTGTAGCTAAAGAAATATTGTGCTTTAGCCAATAAAAGCAAGGTTTCAGGTAGCCTGAATCCATCTTGGTACAAGTGCGCCGTATTCAATCAAAGGCTACCTGAAAACCTTCATTTTTCAGGTAGCCTTTTTATATAAAGAGCAGCGGCCTTTCTCAATTCATCACCGCCTGGCCGTGCAGCAGGGCATTAACCAAATCGTCGCTGATGAGCATCGGCAGTTCGGATTTGTCTGCCCACAATACCAAGAGCGACAGCACTTTTACATGTGCATCGGTAAGCGGTTCGTCTGCCTTGTCTGCCAGGTACATCAGCGCTAGCAGCACAAATTCCCGCTGCTCCACAGAGAGCGCGCCGTTTTGCACCAAAAAGTGCAGCAAACCCAAAGCCTCGGGCGGCAAAGCGGCCAGCTCTTCGGGCAGATACACGCGCATTGCCTGCTCTTCGCGGAAATTGCGGTGTAGCGAGCGGCTGCGTTCTTGGAGCACGTTCATAAATAATAGCGTATCACGAATTTCCTCATCCTGGAAACCCACCTGCTCCAAGAGGCTGCCCAAGGCCTCGCTGGGCGGGCAGGTGTCGAAGTCTTGAAAGTTATTTATCAAAAATGCAATTACATCAATCATTTGGCATTCCTATTTGGAGCAATACGTTGGTAACGGCCGCCGGAGAGCGGGGCTATTTGGCCGTTGATTTCTAATAAAGTCAGTTCGGCATACACATCGGCCGCGGGCAGTTTGAGCCGCTCGGCCAAGCTGTCGGGGTGTACCGCGTCGTAGCCCATGGCTTGCAGCAGCGGTGAAGTTTCTGTTTCTGCCGGTTCCGGTGCGGTATCAGTCAAGACAGGCTGTTCGCTTGGGAGCGATTCAGTTTCACGATGCTCGCCAGCTTCATTTTTGTTTCGCAGAAACTCACTGCGCTCGTTTTCAGGTAGCCTTTTGGTTTGGGCTGCCGTTTGGCGGTTAGTCGATGCGGTTTGCGGCAGCTGCGGACATTCTTCCAAAATATCGGCCAGCGTTTCGGTGAGCTTCGCACCTTGCTTAATCAGCGCGTGGCAGCCTTTGCTGTGCGGGTTGTCGATAGAGCCGGGCACGGCGAACACTTCGCGCCCCATGTCTGCTGCCAGCCGCGCGGTAATCAGCGAACCGGATTCCAAAGCGGCTTCCACCACCAACACGGCAGAGGAGAGGGCGGCAATCAGGCGGTTGCGGCGCGGGAAGTTGCCGGCCAGCGGGCGCGTGCCCAAGGGGAATTCGGAGAGCACGCAGCCCTCTTCGGCAATGCGGTGCGCCAAAGCTTTGTTGGCCACGGGATACACGCGGTCGATGCCCGTACCCCATACCGCCACCGTACCGCCCTGCCTGCGCAACGCGCCTTCGTGGGCGGCGCTATCGATGCCGGCGGCCATGCCGGATACGGTTACGATGCCGGCTGCGGCCAAGGCTTCGCCGAATTCGCCTGCAATCCGCATCGCCTGCGGCGTAGCGTGCCGGCTGCCCACGATGGCCACCGAAGGCCGGTGCAGCCATTCAGTGTTGCCGCGGGCAAACAATAAGGGCGGTGCAGTGATGCCTTCGCCCAATTGCGGTGGAAAATCTGCGTCGCAAGCCAACAATAAACGGCAGTTTTCCTGCTGCTCCCATGCCAGCGCGGCTTCGGCGGCAGCCTCGGCCTCGTAACGGCGGCTGCGCCAGGCTTCCTGCGCCGGGCGGCTGGGCAGAATGGCGCCCACCTCCTGCTCGGCAGCCCACACATCACCAGCCGAGCCGTAGTGGCGGCACAATTCGTAAAACGTTTCCGCGCCGATATACGGCATCAGCGCAAGCTGTATCCAAGCCAAACGTTCTGCGGAGTTTTCCATGTGTTTTACGTGTGCGGGGAATGGGGTTGGGGAAGCAGGTCGGCGGCTGCCGAGCGGTATCGAACAAACTTCAAGCAAGTTTCGAGCCAAGAATGGCATGTCATAAATAATCTATTGTTTCAAATTGATAATCTATGTTTTTATGCACCATATGCGTGCTTGGCGGTGGGGCGGTTTGGCGTTTCGCTATATAATGCGCACTTTGCATTGCCAAGGCCGTTTGTATGTCGCTCAAAACCGTGAAGAAATCCCTGCTCGTGCCGCATTCTGCCGAGCAGATGTTCGAGCTGGTGGACAAAGCGGAGGATTATCCGCAGTTTCTGCCGTGGTACAGCCGCACCGAAATCATTGAGCGCAGCGGCAACGAATTGAAAGCACGGCTGTTTATGGACTATATGGGCGTGTGCCAATCGTTTGCCACGCACAACCGCAACATCCCCGGCCGCGAAATCCGTATGGTGTTGCTGGAAGGCCCGTTTAAAAGCCTGAACGGAACTTGGCACTTCCTGCCCTTGGGCGACGATGCCTGCAAAGTGGAATTCGAGCTGCACTACGAATTTTCCAGCCGCATGCTTTCCGCGCTCATCAGCCCCGTGTTCAGCCACATCAGCGGCACGCTGGTGGACGCTTTCGTGAAAGAGGCAGGCCGCCGCTATGCCTAGCGATACCCCGCTCAATATCGAAGTGGCCTATGCCGAGCCGGGCAAACAACGCCTGCTGGCTTTTCAGGTAGCCTGCGGCACCACCGCGCGGCAGGCCGTGCTGCAATCCGCCTTGCCAACCGAATTTCCGCACGTGGATTTTGCTGCCGCGCACATCGGCATCTTCGGCAAAAAAGTGAAAGACAGCACCCCGCTGCGCACAGGCGACCGTGTGGAAGTGTACCGCGCCCTGCTCATCGACCCGAAAGAAAACCGCCGCCGCAAAGCAGCTGCCAAACAGAAAAAAGAGGCTACCTGAAAATCAGGCAAACTATTTTCAGGTAGCCTCTTGCACAGGAAAATACGAGCACAATGCGCCCAATCAAACCCATCCGGCCGGCCGCCATACCGGCTCTAATCCTTACCTGCCTCAGCCTCAGTGCTCATGCTCAAAGTGAACACCCTATGCCCCTGCCAGACCCCGACCCATCCATCAGTAGCTTCGCCGCCATCCCCGCCAACGAACTGGAGCATTTCAAACAAGCTGCTGCCGCAGGCGACAGCCAAGCCGCATTGAAATTGTCAGCCCATTTCGCTTTCTACGAGCAAAACCATGAGGCCGGTCTATACTGGCACATTAAAGCCGCCGAGCTGGGCCACCTGCAAGCCCAGGCCAACCTCGCCCACATTTTCTTCGACCAATACCAAACCGACCGGCAAGCAGCCACACTGCACAACGCAGAAAAATGGGCGCAGGCCGCCCTCAAAAACGGCGCCGGTGCAGATATAAACGAACTGCTGCGAAACATCCGAGCCGCCAAAGCAAGATAAGGCTACCTGAAAAAGAACACAGCGAATTCCTGCGAAGCTAAATTTTCGATACACCAGCAACAGGCTACCTGAACCACAAGCAGCCTTACCCACCTCCCCATGTCCACACCACCCTTCCAACTCAACCCCCAGCAGCTCGAAGCCGTGCATTATCTCGGCGGCCCCCTGTTTGTGCTGGCCGGCGCCGGCAGCGGCAAAACCCGCGTGATCACCGAAAAAATCGCCCACCTCATCCGCGAAGTGGGCTACGCCCCGCACAATATCGCCGCCATCACCTTCACCAACAAAGCCGCCGCCGAAATGCAGGAGCGCACCGCCGCCATGCTCGGCAGCCGCCAAACCCGCGGCCTAACCGTCTGTACCTTCCACTCGCTGGGCATGCGCCTCTTGCGCGAAGAAGCCCAACACATCGGCTACAAACAAAACTTCTCCGTGTTCGACAGCTCCGACAGCGGCAAAATCATCGCCGAGCTGCTCGGCAGCAGCGGCCGCGACGCCATCTTCCGCGCCCAGCACAAAATCTCCCTGTGGAAAAACGACCTGCTCACCCCCGAGCAAGCCTTTCAGGTAGCCTCCAACGAATGGGAACGCCAAACCGCCCGGCTCTACGCAGGCTATCAGGAAACCCTGCACAGCTACCAAGCCGTCGATTTCGACGACCTCATCCTCCTGCCCACCCGCCTGCTGCAAAACGAAGCCGGTATCCGAATCAAATGGCAGATGCGCCTGCTGCACCTCTTGGTGGACGAATGCCAAGACACCAACACCTGCCAATACACCCTCATGAAGCTGCTCACCGGCGCCGAAGGCCGCTTCACCGCCGTGGGCGACGACGACCAAAGCATCTACGCCTGGCGCGGCGCCAACATGGAAAACCTCCGCCTGCTCCAGCAAGACTACCCCGCTCTCAAAATCATCAAGCTCGAGCAAAACTACCGCTCCTCCGCCCGCATCCTGCGCGTGGCCAACCAAGTTATCGCCAACAACCCCAAGCTCTTCCCCAAAACCCTCTGGAGCCAATACGGCGAAGGCGAACCCGTGCGCATCATCGCCTGCCAAAACGAACAACACGAAGCCGAATACGCCGCCGGCAGCATCATCCGCCGGCGCAACCAAAGCAGCGACAGCCTCAACTACGCCGACTTCGCCATCCTCTACCGCAGCAACCACCAAGCCCGCCTGTTTGAAGAAGCCCTGCGCAGCGCCCACATCCCCTACCGCGTTTCCGGCGGCCAAAGCTTCTTTGAAAAAGCCGAAATCAAAGACATCCTCGCCTACCTGCGCCTGCTTGCCAACTCCGACGACGATCCCGCCTTCCTGCGCGCCGCCACCACCCCCAAACGCGGCATCGGCGACGCCACCCTCAGCAGCCTCAACCGCTACGCTGCCGCAGCCTCCTGCAGCCTCTACGCCGCCGCCAACACCGCCGAAGCCCTAGCCCGGCTTCCCGCCGCCGGCCGCGAAGCCCTGCGCCAGTTCACCGCCCTCATGCAAAGCTACCAAAGCCGCGCCCAAAGCGAGCCCGCAGGCAGCCTCATCCAAGAGCTCCTGGCCGACATCCGCTACGAAACCTACCTGCTCGAACACGAAGAAGGCAAAAGCGGCGAAATCAAATGGCGCAACGTGCAAGATTTATGCGCCTGGCTGGCCAGAAAAGGCGAGCAAGACGGCAAAACCCTGATCGAACTTTCCCAAACCATCGCTCTGATGAACCTGCTCGACAGCCGCAGCAAAGAAGAAACCGATACCGTCACCCTCTCCACCCTGCACGCCTCCAAAGGTCTTGAATACCCCCACGTTATCCTCGCCGGCTGCGAAGAAGGTCTCTTCCCCCACGCCGACAGCGTAGAAGAAGGCAACCTCGACGAAGAGCGCCGCCTCATGTATGTCGGCATCACCCGCGCCAAACACAGCCTCACCCTCACCCACTGCGTCAAACGCCGCCGCCAAGGCGGCTGGCAATTCCCCGAGCCCAGCCGCTTTATCGACGAAATGCCCCAAGCCGACCTCAAAATCCTCGGCCGCAAAGGCGGCGAACCCATCGTGAGCCACGAAGAAGGCAAAGCCAACCTGCGCAGCATGCTCGATATGCTCAACGCCAAAATGGGGCAGAACAAATAAACATAGCCGTGCTAAATAGAAACAACCAACGGCAGGCCAACCCTGCCTATTTCCTATTTAGCACGGCGATAATTTTGTTTTGCAGCTGTTTTTCAGGTAGCCTTTTGCCTGCCGTAGCAATCCGGCAAACGCCATGTGAGGCTACCTGAAAAAGAAACTCCAGCGAAATAAGCGCTGATACCACATCTCAAAACCAGGTCGGTAATTGACAAACAGCTGTCCAACCATGCTGAAAGATTTTCAGGTAGCCTTATAGACAGCCCCATTCAAAACCCAGCCCAAATACGTGAAGGACAGCTTGCTTCATACTCCCCTAGAGCTGTTCTCTTTCTTTATAATCTGTTTCATTGCAGTCAATGATTAAAATAAGGATACATACATGATAGGCTTTGTAGTTTTGTTCGCTTTATTCATTTGGGTTATCGTAACCATCTTCTCCATGATACTGTTTCATAAGATATGCCGAAAAATTTTCCCAAACTATCGCTGGTCAGGAATTGTTGGGGTATTTATTGGGTTTATGCTACTGATGGGAGGATGGTTTGTTTATTGGTGGATAGAGTATATTCAAGTTAGCTCTTATGTAAATGAAATGTGCAAACAATCTGGAATAAAGATTTATATCACACCGGAAGAGTGGAAACAGATGGTAGGTGGGGAGGATGCTTGGAGGAGATTGGGGCGGTCTAACCGTAACCCTCCTGATCATATGAAAGATAATCGGATAGTTCTCAACGGAGAGATATACGAAATTTTTTGGCAGGAAAACGATAGGCTATCAATATATCATCATCAACGCCAAGATGGCATACGTTACGTTTCTGCTAATCAAAATGTGCTTTACGATGAGATGAGTGGGAAGGCATTAATGCAATATAATTATACGACTGTTGGTTCTGGCTCTCTAGAAGATTTCATGGGATGGTTAAAAACATGGATTAACAATATTCCAAGCTGTAAAAATGATAGAGCATGGAGTTTAGGTAAGAATTCTTATTTTTTTGATGAGGACTCCAGAGAATAAATTATAAGTAATTATAAAATGGGCTGCGCAGATTAACCCTAAATTCCACACGAATCCCGCAGGGTTTTAATCTGTCGAGACGATGTGTTGAATTAACCGCTGATGCGATTCTGACGATCTGTAAATCTAGCTCGCACAATAAACCCGATCTATTGGCAACAGACTTCAGGCAGAAGGCTACCTGAAACCTGCTAAGCATCCTGCCTACAACATTAGGCTACCTGAAACATCACCTTCGGCGAAGTGAAAACAACCCGTGGCTTGTGCCCGTTCTTCTGCCCGCCTATATCGGGCGGGGAAATAGCTTTCAGGTAGCCTCTTCCTAGGCTTGCCCGATAACCAATACACAGATAACCAAAGGCTACCTGAAACCGCAGATAACCGGTTTCAGGTAGCCTTTTTGTATGCCCACCGTGCTGTTTATTCCACCACAATCTGCGGGAAGCGGTTGCTGAAGTCTTTGCCTTTGGCGGCCACGGCCAGGGCGGTTTGCCAGGCGGCTTCGGTGTAGATTCGGGC
This sequence comes from uncultured Eikenella sp., assembly GCA_963515595.1. GTDB lineage: Bacteria > Pseudomonadota > Gammaproteobacteria > Burkholderiales > Neisseriaceae > Eikenella. The sequence goes on from CAUPYH010000009.1 coordinate 17,688, forward strand.
GATGGCGGGGTGGGCGGCCTGCATTTGGGCGGCGCTGCCGCTATCCATGGCTTCGCGCACGGGCAGGCTCAAGGGCAGCTGGCCCAGCAGCGGCACGCCGAGGCGTTCGGCCAGCGCTTTGCCGCCGTCTTGGCCGAAAATAGGCTCGTGGTGGCCGCAATGGCTGCAAATGTGCACCGACATGTTTTCCAGCACGCCGAAAATGGGGATGTTGACTTTGCCGAACATATCCACGGCTTTGCGCGCGTCGATCAGGGCGATGTCTTGCGGGGTGGTCACCACGATGGCGCCGGTAACGGGGATTTTCTGCGACAGGGTGAGCTGGATATCGCCGGTGCCGGGCGGCAGGTCGACAAACAGGTAGTCCACATTGTCCCATTCGCTTTGAAACAGCAGCTGCTGCAGGGCTTGGCTCACCATAGGGCCGCGCCACACCACGGCTTGGTCGGTATCGACCAGAAAGCCGATAGACATCACTTGGATGCCTTCGGCCGAGCGCACGGGGATGAAATGTTTGTTTTCCTGCTGCGGCTTGCGCTCGGGCACGCCGAGCATGGTGGGCTGGCTGGGGCCGTAGAGGTCGGCATCGAGGATGCCCACGCGCGCGCCCATGTTGTGCAGCGCCACGGCGAGGTTGGCGGCAGTGGTGGATTTGCCCACGCCGCCTTTGCCGGAAGCCACGGCGATGATGTTTTTCACGCCGTTGATGGTGCGCACGCCGGGCTGGACTTTGCGGGCGGTGATTTCGCTGCGGATATTGGTTTGCACGTTGGCATCAAAACTGGCTTCGGCCAGCGCGGCGGCGATGTTTTGTTTGAGCCGGTCGGCAATGTGACCGACGGGAAAGCCGAAGCAGAGTTCGATTTGCAGGCCGCCGGCGGTTGGTTCGATGGCTTGCAGGGCATGGCTGCTGCCGATGGTGAGGCTGCTGTTGGGGATGGCGACGGCCTCGACGGCGGCGCGCAGGGCGTTATCGTTATGCATGATGTTTTTCCTTGAGGTGTGTGGATTGGGGAAACAGGCTACCTGAAAACGGGAAATGCCGTTTCAGGTAGCCTGTTTGGTTGGTGTTCTAGCGGGTTGGCTACGAGAACAGCCGTTTGGCCAACTCGCTGCCAGGCTCGATGCCGACCCGTTTCATCTCGTCTTGCCGCGCCACCACATAGCTGCGGATTTCTTTCAGCCATTGGGTGGAAAGCTCTTCGAGCTTATCGTTTACCAAATCCAGGCCGAGCATGCTGGAGAGCTTCACGGCGATATCCATGAAGCGATTGAAGTTTTTCTCGCCGTCGGGGATGTGCGGGGCATCGAACAGCATGCTGATGCCGCGATAATTTTGGGTGGAGAGCAGGGTGGCGGTGAAGGCGCTGTTGTCGAGGGTGGAGATGGCAAACAGCGGCTCGCCTTTGGCGTCGTTCAGGTAGAACATGCCGTCGTGGGAAAGCTCGAAGCCTTGACGTTCTATGGCGTTGCGCAATTCCACACCGCTCACGTTGTTGCGGGACACCAAATGGATGGCGATGGTTTGATCCACGCGGGCGCACAGATCGTCCAGCGGGCGGGCGATGGAGAGGAAGGTGTCGATGTCGGTGAGCAGCAGGCCGCCGTCCATTTTCTCGGCAAAGGCGTTGGCCTGTTCGCCGAATTGTTCCAAATCGGCAATGCTGGCCAAGCCGTTGCGGCTGATGGCTTGCAGGCCGATCACGAAGCCTTGGTAGTACACGCTGGGAATCGGCTCGGCGATTTGGAAGCGGTCGTCCATGGTGCAGCCGGCGATACGGAAGCGGTGGCGGCTGGAAAGGCGCGGCATGGCGTGCAATTCCTGCGGCTCTTTCAGGGAAATGTAGCAGAGGTAGTCGAAGCGGCTGTCGAACCAGGGCAGCTGTTGTTTGGCCAAATCCTGCAAATCGAGCAGCAGCTTGCGCTTGGCCGGCTCTTGGGTTTGTGAAGGGGCGGCAGCCGGCACGGGCTGAAAGTTGAATGCAGGGGCTTCGGCGGCGGGCTCGGCCTGCAATACCGGCTCGGCAGGGGCGCTGTCGACTTCGGCCGGTGTTTCGGCAACAGGGGTTTCGCCGGCGGGCTCGCTTGAGCGGCTGAATTTAACAAAGGCCGGCTGCAGGCGCGGGGCAGCCTCTGCTTCGGCGGCGGGGGCTTGTTGCTGGCCGTCGCGCACGGAATGGGTGTGGCTTTCCATCAGCGCGTCTTTATCGGCATGGCCGAATTGGGCGCGGATGGAATCGCGGTATTTCTTTTCCTGATAGGTGTTGTACAGCAATACGCCGAACACGGGGGCGAAAATAAGGATGGCAATAATCAGAATGGTGTTGGTGCTCATTGATACTTCCGAAGGGGAGCTGTCGAAACAGCGGAATTATATAGCGAAAAGGCTTTCTTTCCCATAGACGGCCGTTTCAAACCCGGCCATATTGTGTTGGCTCGGTTTGATTTGAACGATTATTGGAGCGCTGACGGAAATAAGGCTACCTGAAAAATACGCGCTTCTGCTGCGGCAACGGCTTCCGGTTTATTTGCCTTCATCCTGCCCACGCTCTTTTTCTTCGCGTTCTTTTTCTTCCAGCTTCTGCTGTTTGGCGGTGAGCTCGGGCAACTCGAAGTGGATGTTCAGGCCGTTAGGCTGCACATTGGCGGCGCTGATGCGGCCGTTGTGTTTGCCGATTACATGGCGGGCAATGGCCAGGCCAAGGCCGGTGCCGGGTTTGTGCGCACCGCTGTCGGCGCGGTAGAAGGCGGTGAAGATGTGCGGCAGCTGGCGTTCGTCCACGCCCGGGCCGTTGTCGGCAATGTCGATGTGCCAATGGTGTTTGTGGCCGGAGAGGCGGACGTGGATTTTGCTGCCTTCGGGGCTGTAGGCCATGGCATTGCGCAATACGTTGTCGAAAGCGCGGTAGAGGTAGCCCTCGTTGGCGGAAACGGTGGCATCGGCATCGGCCGGGGCGTAGGCAAAATCGATTTGCTGATTGTTCTGCACGGCGATGGCGCGGCAGTCTTCCACCAGGTTTTCCAAGAAGGGCACGAGCTTGAGCGGGTCTTTTTCCATTTCCACGTTGGCGGTTTCCAATCGGGAAAGGGTGAGCAGCTCGCCCACGAGTTTATCCATGCGGGTGAGCTCGGATTCGAGGCGCTTGATGTTTTGCTCCTGTTTGTGCGGCTGCACTTGCAGCAGGGCGAGCAGAGCCTGCATACGCGCCAGCGGGGAGCGCATTTCGTGCGAAACGTGGTGCAGCAGGTGGCGTTCGCGCTCCACCAGTTTTTGCAGGCGCCCGGCCATGTGGTCGAACTGGACGGCGAGTTTGGCCAGCTCGTCGCGCCGGCCGAGCAGCTGGTGGGAAATACGGGTTTCGAGATCGCCTTCGGCCAGGCGGCTCATGCCGCGCTCCAGCGTGCGGATGGGTTGGGAAATATTGCGGGCAAGGATGTAGGCCAGAAGCAGGCCGACGATGATGATGAAGCTGAGGATAATGAGCTCGTGCCACACCGGCGCCATTTCCACGCCGGGAATCATCAGCGGGGAAGGCAGGCGGGTGGGCTGTTGTTTGTCCCAATCGGCCAGCATGAAGATGTATTCTTCGCCCAAGGGGTCGTAGGCCACGCGCACTGCGCGGGTGTTGGGGTATTCGGCGGCGAATTTGCGGGCGGCCAGGATGCGGGCGGGCTCCACCTGGCGCTGGAAAATATCGGCTTTGCTGTCGCCGGATATCACTAAGATATTGTCGAACGTTGGGGTGTTGTTCCAGTCTTGCAGGGTTTCGCGCACGCCGGAGAGGCCGCGGGTTTGAAACACGGTAACGGTGCTGTTGAGCAGGCCGGTTTCAAAGGCACGCTGCTGTTTGAAACGGCTTTCGGCCACTCTGTCTTGCACCAGCCAGAAGGAGAAGCTGGCCACAAAAATGGCGGCGATGATAACGAAGAAGAAGGTGAGGAAAATCCGCTGGAACAGTTTCATGAATATGCTTTGGCGGGAAGGTTTGCCCGGCCACAAAACAATGCCGCCGTCAGTCGGTTTAGGCTTGGCGGCGGCCGTTGGGTGGATAGTGCAAATGAAGAAACGGTATTTTCAGGTAGCCTTTATCCCATTCAATGGAGGCTACCTGAAAGCGTAAGCTTCAACAAAGTTAAAATCAAAATATCAGTTTTTCACAAACAGATAACCCAGGCCGCGCACGGTTTGGATGAGCGAGGCGTCGCCCAGTTTGTGGCGGATGCTGGAAATGTGCACGTCGATGCTGCGGTCGAACTTGGCCAGCTTGCGGTCGAGCGCTTCGAGCGAAAGGGTTTCTTTGTTCACCACCTGGCCGGCATGGCGCATCAGCACTTCCAGCAGGTTGAATTCGGTGCTGGTGAGCTCCAGCGGGGCTTCGTTGATGGTGGCTTGGCGCTTGGCCGGATAGAGGGTAACGTCGCTCACGGAAATCACATTGGGCGTGTTGTTGTCCGGCTCGGCCAGGCGGGTGCGGCGCAGGATGGCGTTGATACGCGCCAAGAGTTCGCGCGGCTGGCAAGGCTTGGGCACATAGTCGTCGGCGCCCATTTCCAAGCCGATGATGCGGTCGATGTCGTCGCCTTTGGCAGTAAGCATGATGATGGGGATTTTGCTCTGCTGGCGCACGGTTTTGAGCACATCCAGCCCGCTCAGTTTGGGCATCATGGAGTCCAGCACCACCACGTTGTAGTTGCCGGTGAGGATTTCGTTCACGCCGGCTTCGCCGTCGGGCACGCTGCTGACTTCCAGCCCTTCGGCGCTCAGGTATTCGGTTAAGAGCTCGGTGAGCAGGGCGTCGTCGTCTACCAATAAAACACGGTTCATGCTTACTCCTTAGTATTTTATGTGCCGTTGCAGCACGGAAATTTTGCCGCTGGGAACTGCCCGGCAATTTGGCCAACCAACGTGATTTTTCAAGCTCCGTAGCCGGGATTAGGCTGGTTGGCTGTTGAATTTCAAGCGTCTTAACACTTTGCCTGATACGGGCGAATAAGCCAAATTCTTTTGCGTATCTTTGCGTAAGCCGGGCGGGATATCACGGATGTTATGCTTGTTTAAGCCCGGCAACAAATGGCGCTTTGTTTTAATTGGGTTGCCGCTTCACTTTCAGGTAGCCTCATCTCTCGTCAAACCCCGCTGCCGCTGCGCGAAGTCGGGCGGCTACCGCTGTTGTCGGCGGGGGCGGAAGCATTGCCGCAAGTCAGGTTGCCGGCGGCCTGGGGCATGGTTTGCACATACAGCCGGCACTGCTCGCGCAGGGGCTGCACCACTTCTGGCGCGGCACGGAAAGCAGCGGCGGTGCTGAGCAGGCCGGGCATTTGTTTGGGGTAGTAGCGGCCCATGTTCACCAGCCAATCGGCGGCTTCGCGCGGGCGGCCTTCCTGTTCCAAATAGAAGGCGCGCACGGCGGTGTTGGCATAGGGGCGGAACAGGCTGGCGCGCAGGGCGGCATCGCGCCCCCACTCAGGCAGCGGGCGCAGCCAATCCACTTTGCGGATTAAACCCATCTGTGCGTAGTATTTGAGGAAATAGTGTTTGCCTTCCAGTTCGCGCAGGGTATCCACTTGTTTGTATTGCGGATAGCTTTCGGTGGGATTGGCATAGGCGAACACCAGGCGGTGGTAGGCAAAGCCGTATTGCACAATGATGGCGGCCGCCAGCGCGGCAAAGGTCATGCCGAAGCGTTGCGGCCACTTGCCCGCCTGCACGATATACCAGCCGGGCGCTTTGGCCGGGGTGAGGCTCATCATCACGGCAAACGGCGTGAGGAAATACACATACCACAGCGGATATTCCAGCAGGCTGTGGCACAACGACACGGTCATCAAGGCCAGCATCAGCGCCGAAGACGCGCCCAATCCCTTTTTCAGGTAGCCCTTAGCCACCGCCAGCCAGCCGCCGAACACCAAGATGGCGCCCGCCAATCCCATCTCGGCCAAGATTTCCAGCATACTGTTGTGGCTGTGGGTGAACAGTACGCCCACGTCATAATTGCGGAACTCCGGGCCGCGCATGGCCAGCGCGAAACTCTCGTGCGCATAGCCCTGCCAGCCTACGCCCAGCCACGGATGCTCCATAAACACTGTCCACGCCTTCGCCCATTCCGAAGCACGCCCCGGGCTGGCCGCATCGCCCGACACCAAACGCCCCACGCCCGAAGACTGCACGTCAGGCGCCAGCCACGTATCCACCAGCCAAGGCATAATCAACTGCGCCGCCAGCACACCCAAAACCAACAGCCCTGTCAGCGCGCACCAACGGCGCAGCGGGCGGCCGCCCAGCACATACAGCAGCGGCACCAGCAGCAGCAACGCCCCCACATACACCATAATCGTGCGCGAAGTAATCACCCCGATGACCTGCAGCAAAAACACCGCCAGCGCCAACGCAATCAGCCCCGGCAGCCGCCGCCTGCTCCACAAGTAGCCCAGCGCCAGTACGCCCCACATCATGTAGTGCCCCAAATGATTGCGCTGCCCCACTTGGCCGAACACAAAATACTTCTGCGGCGCGCGCATCAGCCCCGGCAGCCAAGACGTGTGGCCGATAAACTGAAACACGCACACCAAGCCCTGCAACACCGCCCCGCAAAGCAGCGCCCAGGCAAAAATTTCCGCCACCCTGTCTTGCCCCAGCCGGGCTACCTGAAGCCGGCAAGCCCAAGCCAGCAGCGCCATCACGCAAAACACCGCCGCCGTCAAATCCGACATTTCCGGATACGGCAGCCGCAAAATCCGCGCCTGCACCAGCCAAAATCCCGCCAGCAGCACAAAAAACACCATCGCCCCCGGCAGCCGCGCGCGCGCCGGATTGCGCCACAGCGTGAGCAATGCAAACAAAGCGGCAAACAGCAGCGAGCCGCTCTCAATAAACCAGCCCCCCTGCGGCCCCGTGCGCCAAGACGACAAAAACGGCACCACCGCCATCAGCGCCATGCCCAGCCACACCACCCAGCTTTCCTTAAACCGTTCCCACATCATGCCCGCTCCCGTTTGCCTGAGCGCAGAAAACCCAGCGCCGATACAAAAAACAACACAGCCGAGGCCAAAGCCGCCGCCGCACAAACCCGGCTCGCCGGTTGCGCATCAAACAACCGCACCACCGCCTCCGCCGCATAAAACAGCACCAACATCCCGCCCAGCAGGAAAGTTTGCCGGTTGCGCCGCAACACCCCCGGCAGCAGCAGGCACAAAGGCAGCGCCTTCAAAGCCAGCCAAGAGCCGCCCGGGCGCAGCGGCGCCAGCCACAGCTCCCAAGCCAAGGAAAGGAAAATCAGCGCAAACAGGCTGCACACAGCCGCGCGGTAGGCAAAAGATTGCGAAATCGGCATTACTTGTTCAAATTAAAAAAGAATCGGGTTGAATGAATAAAGAGGCTACCTGAAACTGGCAGGCACGATGCCGCGCCCGTCCGTTTCGGCAGAAATTATAGCCAAAGCAATCATGTTTTCATACAAACGGCAGATATAGTGAATTAACAAAAACCAGGACAAGGCGGCGAGCCGCAGACAGTACACACGTTACGGCAAGGCGAGCCAACGCTGTACTGGTTTTTGTTAATTCACTATACAAAAACTGCCCGAAATCCGCCTCCCAGCCCGAGGAGCGATAGAGCGGGCGGCAACTCGCAGCTTGGTTTTCACTTCTTTAGCACTGAATTTTTCAGGTAGCCTGATGGCCGCAGGCTGTTGGCGATAGATCGGATTTGTTGCGCGAGCCGGTTGGCACATTCTATTGGCAGGGGCTGCGTTGGCTTTGATTTTGTTGATCAGTCATTTTTAGTCTCCGGTTTGAATGCTGGTGAAAGTAAAACTTTTCTTACAAAAGAAACTGTTTGCTGCTGATATGGATTTTCCTCAGGGCATCTATCTCATCTTCCCCAAGGATTCGGATTTTGCTCAAACTTAGAATAACCTAGTGCTGGTACAAAAACATACATCGTTTTTTCAGCCATCAGTGTGTTGGTTTTGGTATCGATAATCTTGATGGTTGTTCCCGCTATCCAATGTTTGCGATTTTCCCAAGAAACATCATTTTCATAAGTAACAGCATAACGAGCAGGATGAGGCGGGTTAATTTCTTGGTTAAACGGTTTGTCCGTCATGTGCCAGTCGCCACTGTAACGAATGATAGCCCCGCCTTTTTGCAATACGTCAATATAGTCATAGTGAACACCAGACCAATCAGGTAGAAAGCTGCCAATATATTCTTCCCTATCAAACTCACTTGGTAACGCCGCATCCTCCCACATCTGGTCTTTCAGCGGGTTGTAGAAGCTGTCTTGATATTTCTCATCATCCCCGCGCACTTTCAGCAGCAGGATACCGTCCACATTGTCCGCCGTGCGGTAGATCTTCTCGCCGGCGTTTTGGCACAGCTGGTCGAAGCGGGCTTTGGCGGGCTCGTAGCGTTTGCGCCATTCGGCTTCTTTCTCGGCAGCTTTCTGCTGATCCCGCTTAAGCTCGTGCACCAGCGGCGAAATGCACGAATAAGGCACGGCTACCGCAATCAACAGGCCTACCCAAAGCCGGTTTTTTCGGGCTGTGAATTTGAACCCGATAGCCATGGCAATGATGGTGACCAAAGCAATACCCAGCAGCCCGCCCCAAACTATCAGCTTGCCTAGGTCGCTTGGTGTGAACATGGGTTTGTCTCCTTGAAGGGTTTGTTGGTATTCAGTGGTTTAAATTTATAGGCTTGGCTTTGGCTTTGCTGTGATGTTTTCAGGTAGCCTTTCGATAGGCACTTTCCCCTCTTGAGGCTACCTGAAAACCTTTCCTTTGCTCTTTACCAATCTTCACCGCTTGTTTTCAGGTAGCCTCTTCCGCACCTACACCCGTCAAACCAAAACACCGCTGTGCGCAGCATGAAGGCCATGCTGGCGGCAGCGGTGTTGCTGTATGGTGCGGCGGTACGGGGTGTTCGCGGGGGAATCCATCTGCGCTCCGGATTGGGTTGTATCGGTATCGTTGATGTGTGGCATGGTAGCTTGGTGGCAAAATGTATTTTGGTTTTCCCTTCGCCTGCCGCAATGGAAAGGCTACCTGAAAATGCAAACGAAGGGCTTGGCAGCGCTAAAGCCGATGTTTTAGCTTCGCAGAAGCTCAGCCTTGGCCTCGCCAAGATTTCGCTTTCAGGTAGCCTCATCCGCTTCCGTGGCTTCCGCCGCGTCCGCATTCGGCTTAAACAGCCGGCACATCAGCAAGCCCGCTTCATACAGCGCAATCAGCGGCACTGCCAGCAGAAACTGCGAAATCACATCCGGCGGCGTCACAATCCCCGCCACCACAAATGCCGCCACCACCACATAAGGCCGCGCCGTTTTCAGCGCCGCGAGCGATACCGCCCCCATCCGATACAGCAGCACCACCAACACCGGCAGCTCAAACGCCATACCGAAGGCCACAAACATGCCCAATACGAAGGAAAGGTAGCGGTCGATGTCCGTCATCATGCTCACCCCTTCCGGCGTGGCCGAGGCAAACACTTTAAACACCAGCGGGAACACCAAAAAATAGCAAAACGCCATCCCCGCAAAAAACAGCCCCACGCTCGAGAGCAACAGCGGCAGCACCAGCCGTTTTTCGTGCCGGTAGAGCGCCGGCGCCACAAATGCCCACAGCTGGTAGAGCGTATGCGGCAGCGACACCAAAAATGCCGCCATCAGCGCCACCTTCAGCGGAACAAACACCGGCGCAATCACATCAATCGCCTGCATATGCGCCCCCGGCGGCAGGCTCGCCATCAAAGGCTTGGCCACCAGCGCATACAGCCGGTTGGCAAACGGCACCGCTGCAAACAGGCACAGCAGCAACACTGCCGCCACCCACATCAGGCGGCGGCGCAATTCCTTCAAATGTTCCACCAAAGGCTGCGCGTTCATCTGCCACCTCCCGCCTGTTTGCGCACCCGCAAACGCGGCCGCACCCGCACGCGCGGCTGCAGCTTGCGCCGGGTTGCGCGCGCGCGCTGCCCCAGCGAGGGCGTGTGGAAGCCTGGCGCGGTCGGCGCATCCCGCAGGGCAGGCAGGCCGTCTTCGTCCAGGCCGAAATCCGCCGGCGTGCGCTGCGGCGGCAAACGCTCCCAGGCCGGCACATCCGGCGCGGCCGAAGAGCGCAAATGCTGCATTTCCCGGCGCAATTCGTTGGCCGTATCCTCCAGCGTTTCCTGCATCCGGCGCAAATCGGCCATATCCGCATGCTGCGCCAGCTCCGCCTTCAGGCTGCCGGCCAAACGTTGGAGCTTGCCCGCCATCCGCCCGGTAGCCCGCGCCGCCTGCGGCAGCCGCTCCGGCCCCAGCACCACCAGCGCCACCAGTGCCGCCAGCAGCATCTCGCTGAACGCGAAATCAAACATCGCCTATTCGCCCGGCTTCTCTTCTTTGTGTTCAACAATCTGCTTGGGCGCAGCTGTTTCGCTCTCGCCCTCGCTGCCTTCGTTTAAGCCTTTTTTAAAATCGTGAATTGCCCCGCCGAGGTCTTTGCCCACATTGCGCAGCTTCTTCGTGCCGAAAATCAGCACCACCACAATCAAAATCACCAGCCAATGCCAGCCGCTAGAAATACCCATCATTCTTTCCTTTCAATCCATTCAACGGCAGCACACATGAGGCTACCTGAAACCGGCGCGGCAGGTTTCGCCAAAACGTTGTTTCCGGCCGAATTAAACAGCCCCGCCACCAATCTGCAAACAGCCGCGATTGTAACAGCGGGCGCGGCAAACCGAAAGAACGGCGCAGCGGGCGGATGGGATGGCGGCGCGGCAGTACGCAAACCGATAGCTCGGGCGCGGATGTTGGGCAAGCCATGCCGTGCCAATTTCAGGTAGCCTTTGTGAGGGCTGCGGGCAGATAGCAAGCCTATTCCTACGGGGTTTCAGGTAGCCTGCAAGATGGCGGGCTGCAAGTTATCCCGTCGGAGCGGTTTTATCCTGCCAGCCTGAATGAGGCTACCTGAAAACGGGAGGCAAACCAAAAACTGACTTGGCTGCGCCGCCATGTCCTCCCGCCAAGCCCATCTTTGCCTTTTCAGGTAGCCTTCCGCCGCGCCGCCAAACCCGGCTGTTCGCTATATAATGCCGATTCTTTCTTCTTGCTTACTCCCGCCCGCGCCATGCTCCACCTTTACTCTTCCAACCGCCTCGAATTCCTTGCCGAAACCGCCGTTGCGCTGATGCAGACTGCGCCGCCGGAAGCGGTGTTTGCGCCGGAGGAAATCGTGGTGCAGAGCCAGGGGATGCGCCGTTATCTCAACCACTATTTGGCCGAGCGCAGCGGCATTGCGGCCAATTTGAATTTCAGCCTGCCGGCGGCACTAAGCTGGCAGCTCACGCGCCGCTTCCTGCCGGATGCGCCGCGCCTGAACCCGTTTGCGCCGGAAGTGTTGCGCTGGCGGCTGCTGCCGCTGCTGGAAAGCGCCGATTCGGCCTTGCCCGCAGTATTGCAGGGCTACCTGAAAAGCAGCACAGCGGCGGCTTATCATTTGGCGGGGCGGCTGGCGGACGTGTTCGACCAATATTTGGTGTACCGCCCGCACTGGCTCGCGCAATGGGAGCAGGGCAAGCTCAATAATTTGGGCGCAGACGAAGCCTGGCAGGCCACGTTGTGGCGCACGCTCGCCGCCGATACCCCCGCCGCCCACCGCGCCGCGCAGCACGAACGGCTGCTGGCCGCGTTGAATCCGGCGCGCCTGCCGCAGCGTTACTTGGCGTTCGGCATTTCCACGCTGGCGCCGGTGTATCTGGATTTGTTGCAGGCCTTGGCCGAACACACCGATGTGCACCTGTTTGCGGTTAATCCTAGCCAGCAATATTGGGGCGACATCCAAAGCCAGAAACGGCTGGCTGCGCAGGCCGAACCCGCAGCCGAAGAAGCCGGCCACCCGCTGCTCTCCTCGCTGGGCAAACAGGGGCGCGACTTTTTCGACCGCCTGGCCGTGAGCACCCGGCCTATGGAGCAGGTGGAACTCTTCCCCGCGCCGCCCGAACCGCCCAGCCTGCTGCAACGCCTGCAGGCCGATATCCAGCTGTTGAGGCTACCTGAAAAAGGCAGCGCGCAGATGGACGGCAGCATCGTGATCCAAGCCGCCCACAGCCCCCTGCGCGAGCTGCAAATCCTCAAAGAACACCTGTTGCGCCGTTTGGCGGACAACCCCAAGCTCCAGCCCCCCCACATCGCCGTGCTCACCCCCGCCGTGGAAGACTACCTGCCCTTCATCCACGCCGTGTTCGGCGAAGCCGCGCCCGGCAGCCGCGCCTTGCCGTATTCCGTGGCCGACGTGTGCCTCAGCCGCAGCCAGCCTTTGATGCTGTTGGCCGAGCAGCTTATCGCCCTGATGCAGAGCCGATTCGAAACCGAACGCCTGCTGCCCCTGCTCGATGCCCAAGCGGTGCGCCGCCATTGGCAGATTGACGAAACCGATGCCGAATTCCTGCGCCGCAGCGTGGCCGAACTCAACGTGCATTGGGGCGCGGATGCCGAAATGCGCGCCGCGCACGGCGGCAGCGGCAAGGCCTTCACTTGGCAGCAGGCCGCCGAACGCAGCGTGCTGGGCTGGCTGCTGCCTGAGGGCGAAGATACGCTGTGGCAGGGCGTGCACCCCTGGCCGGCCGATTTGGCCCGCCAGCCTGCCCAGGCCGCCTGGTTTGTGCTGCTGGGCAAACTGCGCGAACACCACCACCGCTGGCAAAGCCCCGCGTCCATCGAAGGCTGGATCGAACGTTTCCGCGCGCTCTTGGCCGATGCCGCAGGCGACACCCCAGCCGAAGCCGACCAAGCCGCCTGGCAGCAAATCAGCCAGGCCTTGGCCGCCTGGCAGGAAGAAGCCGCGCTGGCGGGCTATGCCGTAGCCCTGCCGCCCGACACCGCCTGCCAGCACCTGCGCCGCTTCTTCGGCCAAAGCAGCGAAGCCGCCTTTTTGCGCGGTGGCATCACCTTCTGCAGCATGGTGCCCATGCGCAGCCTGCCGTTCGACACCGTGTGCCTGCTCGGCCTGAACGACGGCAAATACCCGCGCCAAACCCCCGCCCCCGCCTTCGACCTCATCGCCCGCCACCCCCAATCCGGCGACCGCTCCCGCCGCGACGACGACCGCTACCTATTCCTCGAATCCCTGCTCAGCGCCCGCAGCCACCTTTATCTGTCCTACATCGGCCGCGACCACCTCAAAGACGAAGCCCAAGCCCCCTCGCCGCTGCTGAGCGAGCTCATCGACACGTTGGCGCAAATGGCCGGCCAGAGCAGCGCCGATTTTGCCGCCGCCCACGTGCGCCAACATCCCCTGCAAGCCTTTTCCACCCGCTACTTTGCCCCGCAGCAGGATGGGGAAAATTCAGCCGAACTTAGCGAAAACGGGCTTTCAGGTAGCCTATCCGGCCTCCGCCAAGACTACGCCCAAGCCCTCAACCAGCCCGCCGCCGAAGCCGCGCCCTTTATCGGCGATACCCCGCCCGAAGCCGCAGCCGAGTCCATCGTATCGCTCGACAGTTTCCTAAACTTCTGGAACAACCCCGTGCGCCATTGGCTGCGCCGCGCCCTGCAATGGCAGCGCCCCTATGCCGACCGCCCCGCCAATTCCGCCGAGCCCTACGCCATCGAACACCCCGACGAAGTGAAACAGCGCTACCTCGACGCCCGCCGCCAGCGCGAAGACTTCGCCCAAACCGAAGCCAAGCTGCAGGCCGACAGCCTCCTGCCCGCCGGCCTGCTCGGCGAAATCCTGCAAGAGCCCGAGCGCACCGCCGCCAAGCAGCTCGATTCCGAACTGCTCGCCAGCCCGCGCGAGCCCGACTTCCCCTTCCGCTTCGCGCACAGCGGCCACACCCTCGTCGGCAGCCTTACCCACCTGCATCAGCACGGCCAAATCTTCTACCGCGCCGCCGAACTCAAAGCCCCCGCCGAAATCGGCCTGTGGCTGCAACACCTGGTGTATTGCGCCGTTCACCCCCAAGCGCAAGCCACCCACCTCGTCTCCCTCGACAGCCCGCAAACCCTGCCGCCGCTGCCGCAAGCGGAAGCCGCCGAGCAGCTTGCCCGCTGGCTCGACTACTACCTGCTCGGCCAACAACAGCCGCTGCCCTTCTTCCCCCGCACCAGCTTGGCCGCCGCCAAAGCCTGCACCGCCGAAGACCTCGCCGCCCAAGGGCTACCTGAAAAAGCCCTCGCCGCCGCCCGCGGCAAATACCGCGACAGCCGCGACTACCCCGGCCAAAACCAAGACCCCGAAGTCGCCCAAGTGTACGGCCGCAATGAAGACGAGCCGATTAACAGCCCCCTGTTCGCCCGCCTCGTTTTAGAGCTACTCGCCCCGCTGCATTTATGTATCGCACCCAAATAGAGCAAAGGCAAAAAGGCTGGTTAAACAGGCGGGCTGCACCGGGAACATACCGCACCAAAATAGAGGCTACCTGAAATTTGTTTAGCCGCATCAGGCTTGCGAGCCAGTTTCAGGTAGCCTTACTTTAAATTGCGTCACGATTTAACACGCTGTATTTAAATTGCATTTTGAAATTTGTGCACAAACTGTTAAAAATTTTCCTCATCTATGCCAAATTTCTATTGACAACTCCCCGCCTCCTCTCTAAAATGCGCGCTTCCTTTCCCCGATAGCTCAGTCGGTAGAGCGACGGACTGTTAATCCGCAGGTCGCTGGTTCGAGCCCAGCTCGGGGAGCCAAAGGGTCGTTAGCTCAGTCGGTAGAGCAGCGGACTTTTAATCCGTTGGTCGAGCGTTCGAATCGCTCACGACCCACCAAATTTTAAAAAGCCTAAACATCCCGTTTAGGCTTTTTCTTTATCCCCTGCCCATCATGCCCGTTCGCCAAACCCTCTCCGCCCGCCGTTTATCCGTTGCCCCGATGTTGGACTGGACAGACCGGCATTATCGCTACATGGCCCGCCAAATCAGCCGCCATGCCTGGCTCTACACCGAAATGATTCATGCCGGCGCCATCATCCATGGCCAGGCCGAGCGTTTTTTAGGCAAAGACGAAAGCGAAAACCCGGTTGCCCTGCAGCTGGGTGGCAGCAACCCGGCCGATTTGGCCAAGGCCGCCGCCATCGCGGCAGGCTGGGGCTATGACGAAATCAACCTCAACTGCGGCTGCCCCAGCCCGCGCGTGCAAAAAGGCGCGTTCGGCGCCTGCTTGATGAACGAAGTGGATTTGGTGGCCGATTGCCTCAACGCCATGCAGGAAGCCGCGCCCGATTGCGCCGTAACCGTGAAACACCGCATCGGCATCGACCACCAAACCGAATACCAAACCGTATGCGATTTCGTGGGCACGCTCGCCGATAAAACCGCCTGCCGCACCTATATCGTCCACGCCCGCAATGCCTGGCTGGAAGGCCTTTCGCCCAAAGAAAACCGCGACGTGCCGCCCTTGAAATACGGCTATGTTTACCGCCTCAAGCAGGATTTTCCCCAGTTGGAAATCATCATCAACGGCGGCATCAAAACCAATGCCGAAATCGCCGAACACCTGCAACACGTTGACGGCGTGATGATTGGCCGCGAGGCCTATCACAACCCCATGCTGATGCAATCGTGGGACAGGCTGTTTTACGGCGAGAGGCTACCTGAAACCGATTTTGACACCCTGATTCACGCGCTCTACCGCTATATGCAGCGCTCGCTCGCTGCCTACCCGGGCCTCACCATCCGCCACATGCTGCGCCACTACCTCGGCCTGCTGCACGGCCGCAACCATGCCCGGGTGTGGCGGCAGATGCTCTCCGATGCCAGCCTGCTGCAAAGCAACCGCCCCGAATTGATTTTGGAAGCATGGGAGAAGGTTTCCGCCGGGGTTTAACTATAGTGAATTAACAAAAACCAGTACAGCGTTACCTCGCCTTGCCGTACTATCTGTACTGTCTTCGGCTCGTCGCCTTGTCCTGATTTTTGTTAATTCACTATACATAAAAGGCTACCTGAAAATTCAGGTAGCCTTTTGCTTGGGCGAGTGTTTGAATAGCTGCATGATGCGGGATAGCATGGCCG
>CAUPYH010000010.1:0-33382 GCA_963515595.1 uncultured Eikenella sp.
CTTGATTTGAGTTTTGGTATTTTTGCCCGACGGGGTGAAAAATACAGTTGCTACGTTGGGATTGAAGATTTCATGCGAGCTACGGCTTGCTAAGAATAATTACAGATGAGATTTGGGTGGATAAATTTGCAAATCTAAAGAACACCATCCACATACTAAATCCATTATTTCTAGAATGTAGTCCTCTTCACTTTCTGTTTTTATGTCAGAACGAAGATTTTCTAGAAATAAATATAATTCATCTTGGGATACATCCTTATTTTTTAGTTCAATTAGATGCTTTTTTATATCTAATAAGGATTTTTTCTGATTTTTTATCACTTCTAATAATATTTTTTTATCATGATTGTTAAACATTGCTACGCCCAACTTTCCTAAACTTGCATCTTAGAGATCCCAATGCTTGCTACATCAGAATTTGAAGGTTTTGTGCGGGCTACGGCTTGCTTTATGCAAATATAGCTTGCATTTTAAAGGTCATACAACACTCGGACCTACAAAAAAGGTATTTTATACAGGCTACGGACTTACTTAAATTTCAAAAGGCTCCTGCTCAACCAAATCCACATAATTAGGATCCTCTTCTTTGGAGCGCACTCCCACCCAGCCACCTTTTTCCTTTACATAGGCTGATTTCCTATAAGAAAATTTTTGGATAATTCTAGAAATATCTTTATCTAAAGCTTCTTTTGTATTCCAAGTATTGGAGCATTCTCCGCAACCAAAAAAATCCTCATCATCACCAGTAATATGCACAACCCAACCAGTACAATGTTGCGTTGGACACCTAATAACAAAATCCTCTGCTGGTATTTCTGGTTTTAAAGAAGAATCTTCGGTGTAAGCCGTACTGTTATGGCATACAGGGCACTCTACCATAACAATTTTCAATCCTGTTTTCATCATCTGATTAACAAAATCTTTATCCTTCTGAGCTAACTCAGACTTAGTACCACAGTGTGCACAAACTATAAACATTATTTCCTCCTAATTTAGACCATATGGGTTATTACCAGGCTCATACCAATGCAACATCTTATTATTTTTTCAGGTAGCCTTTAAAGGCTACCTGAAACCCATACCAACCCTGACCGATAGAGAATAAAGACCCGCCATGCGCCCGCTCACCGCCACCATCCGCCTTAGCCACCTGCGCCACAACTACCAACTGCTCAAACGCCTGCACGGCAATAAGATGCTCGCTGTGGTGAAAGCCGATGCCTACGGCCACGGTACCGTGCGCTGCGCCCGTGCGCTGGCCGATTTGGCCGACGGTTTCGCCGTGGCCACGCTGGATGAGGGCATCGAACTGCGCAAAGCCGACAAGGCTGGGCTAGCCGCAGGCGTAACCCAATAAATAAAGCGAATGTTGCGTTTCACCGCCCCAGCTACCCGCCATCCATAGCGTTTACAAGCTTGCAGGTAGCCTCTCACGCCCGCATAGATTCAAACAATCGGAAATAATCGGGAAAGGTTTTGTTCACGCATTGCGGGTCGTTGATATACACGGGCACGCCGAGCAGGGAAACCAGCGAGAAGCACATGGCCATGCGGTGGTCGTCGTAGGTGTCGATGCGGGCGTTGGCGGCCAAGCGGGGCGGCGGGGTGATGTGGATGGCTTCGGCTTCCTCTTCCACCCGTGCGCCGAGTTTGCGCAGTTCGGCGGCCATGGCGGCGATGCGGTCGGTTTCTTTCACGCGCCACGAACCGATGTTGCGCAGGCTGCAACGCGCGCCGGCGGCAAGCGCCACCACGGCCAAGGTCATTGCTGCGTCGGGGATGTGGTTGGCATCCAAATCGAAGGGGCGGATGCGCTGGCCGGGGCGGCGGGCTACCTGAATATAATTTTCGCCCCACTCCACGGCGGCGCCGATTTTTTCCAGCTCGGCGGCAAACGCGGTGTCGCCCTGGATGCTGTGCCGCCCGATGCCGTACACGCGCACGGGGGTGGCGGCAAGCAGGCCGGCGGCGAGGAAATAGGATGCGCCGGAAGCATCGCCTTCCACATGGGGGGTGGCCGGGGCGTGGTAGCGGACGTTTTCAGGTAGCCTGAACAGGTGGTGGCTGTCGTGGGCTACCTGAATGCCGAATTGCGCCATCAGTTTGAGCGTGATGTCGATATAGGGTTGGGAAATCAGCTCGCCCTGCACTTCGATTTCGTGCGCCCGGCCGGTGAGCGGCAAGGCCATCAAAAGGGCGGTGAGGAATTGGCTGGACACGTTGCCGCGCACGGTAATGCGGCTCTGGCCGCCGACCTGCCGCTCGTTGATGTGCAGCGGCGGATAGCCTTCCCGGCCTTCGTAGCGGATAGTTGCCCCGGCTTGACGTAGGGCATCGACCAAATCGCCGATGGGGCGTTCGTGCATCCGCGCCACGCCGTGCAGGCGGTAATCACCGCCAAGCAAGGCCAGCGCGGCGGTAAGTGGGCGGAAAGCGGTGCCGGCGTTGCCGAGGAACAAATCGGCCTGCCGCTGCGGAAAACGGCCGCCGCAGCCGTGCACGGTGTAGCTGCCGCCGTCATGATGTTCGATGCGGACGCCGAGGCTTTGCAGCGCGGCAAGCATATGGCGGGTGTCGTCGGCATCGAGCAGGTTTTCAATGCGGCAGGCGTTGTCGGACAGGGCGGCCAACAGCAGGGTGCGGTTGCTGATGCTTTTGGAGCCGGGCAGCGTAATGGCGGTGGGGCGCAGGCTGGCGGCGGGGAGGTAGAGGGAATCGGTCATGATGGGATGGGCTTGGGATAGGGAAGGCTGGCTGCCAACAGGCAGCGGGTTTTATAGTGGGATGGCTGCTTTCAGGTAGCCTTTCGTGTTTGCCGGGCTACCTGAAACAAGCGCCCTACTCTGCTGCCGCCATTTCCAGCATTTCGGCGGCATGGCGGCGGGTGGTGTCGGTGAGGGTTTCGCCGCCGAGCATGCGGGCGATTTCTTCAACGCGCGCACTGCCTTCGAGCTCACGGATGGTGCTCACGGTTTGGCCGCCGCCGCTGTGTTTGCTCACCTGCCAATGCTGCGTGCCGCAGGCGGCCACTTGCGGCAGGTGGGTAACGGCGAGCACTTGGTGCTGCCGCCCCAACGTGCGCAGGGCGCGGCCGACGGTTTCGGCCACGCCACCGCCGATGCCGCTGTCTACTTCGTCAAAAATCAGGGTGGGAATCTGCGTGTATTGGCTGGCAGTTACCTGCAGAGCCAGGCTGATGCGGGCCAGTTCGCCGCCGGAGGCAACTTTGTTCAACGGCCGCAAAGGGCTGCCTTGGTTGGCGGCTACCTGAAACTGCACCTGCTCCAACCCGTATGCCTGCGCTTCGCACGGAATGAGCTCGATGTGGAAACGTGCGCCGCGCATGGAAAGCTGCTGCATGTGTTCGGTGGTTTCTTCGGCCAGTTTGGCGGCGGCCTGCTGCCTTTGGGTGGACAACTCGTGCGCAGGCTGCAAATAGGCGGCTTCGGCCAGGCGCACTTGTTCGCGCAATGCTTCGATGTCGGCGGCGGCTTCGGAATCGGCCAAATCCTGCTGCAGCTGTGCCAGGCGGGCAGGCAGCTCTTCGGGCTCGATGCGGTGGCGGCGGGCGGCAGACATCAGTTCGGCCATGCGCTCTTCCTGCGCGGCCAATTCGGCGGGGTTGATTTCGGCACGGGCGGCCACGCTGTGCATGTGGCTGCTGATTTCGCTCAGCTCGGCTTCGATGCTATCCAGCATTTCCAGGCTTTCGGCAAAACGCGGTTCGATGCCGGAGAGGCTTTCCAGCTGGCGGCGGCAGCGCCCGGCCAGGCTGTGCAGGCCGTTGTCGCCGTCGATGTGGGCGGCCACTTCTTCGGCTGCCTGCAACAGTTCGGCGGCGTGCGCTAGGCTGTCGTAGCTTTGCGAAAGCTGCGCCCATTCCCCTTCCACCGGGGCGAGTTTTTCCATTTCGCCCACCTGCCAGGCCAGCTGTTCGCGCTCTTCGGCCAACCGCTCGCCCTCAGCCTCGGCGGTGGCCAAATCCTCCTGCGCCTGCCGCCATTGCCGATAAGCGGCTTGCACTTGTTCAGCCAAGGGTTTGCTGCCGGCAAACGCGTCCAGCAGATCGCGCTGCACGGCTTCACTGTTGAGCGAGTGGTGCGCACTTTGGCCGTGGATGTCCACCAGGCGGCTGCCGATTTGGCGCAGTTGAGCCAGGGTGGCGGCCTGATTGTTGATGAAGCTGCGGCTGCGGCCTTTGCTGTCGATGGTGCGGCGGATGGAAAGCTCAACTTCGTCTGTGCCGAGCAGGCCTTGTTCGCAGAGTTCGGCGCGCAATTCGGGCAGGTCGCTCAAATCGAACAGGGCGGAAAGCTGCGCTTCGGGGCAGCCGTGGCGGATTTGGCTGTAGTCGGCCTTATCGCCGAGCAACAGGCTGAGCGCATCCAGCGTAATGGATTTGCCGGCACCGGTTTCGCCGGTGAGCACGGTAAAACCGGGCTGGAAATCCAGATGGAGTTGCTCAACAATCACAAAATCGCGCAAAGAGAGGGCAAGCAGCATGGTGTTCTCGAAAGGGAAGGGTGAGGCGGATTATATAACAGGCTACCTGAAAACCGAGAGGCTACCTGAAAACGGTTTTTCAGGTAGCCTTTTGCTGTGTATCTTGGGGTTACAGCAGTGCGTCTACAAATTCGCGGGCGTTGAACGGGCGCAAGTCGTCGATGCCTTCGCCCACGCCGATAAAGCGTACCGGCACGGGGCGGCGGCTGGCCAGCGCAGCTAGCACGCCGCCTTTGGCCGTGCCGTCGAGCTTGGTCACGATAAGGCCGGTAAGCCCCAGCGCGTCATCGAAGGCAATCACTTGGTTCACGGCATTCTGGCCGATATTGGCATCCAGCACCACCACGATTTCATGTGGCGCGTCGGGCATGGATTTTTGCAACACGCGCTTCACTTTTTTGATTTCTTCCATCAAATGGGTTTGCGTGGGCAGGCGGCCGGCGGTGTCGGCCAGCACGATGTCGATGCCGCGCGCTTTGGCGGCTTCCACGGCATCGAAACAGACGGCGGCAGAATCGCCGGAAGCTTGGGAAATCACGGTAACGCCGTTGCGCTCGCCCCATTCGGCCAGCTGCTCGCGGGCAGCGGCACGGAAAGTGTCGCCGGCAGCCAGCAGCACGCTTTTGCCCTGAGCTTGGAAATATTTGGCCAGCTTGCCGATGGAAGTGGTTTTGCCTGCGCCGTTGATGCCGGCGAGCATAATCACAAACGGCCGTTTGTCTACGGGCAAGTCCAGCGGCTGCTCCAACGGTTTAATCAGCTCGTAGATGGCCTCTTTCAATACGCTGCGCAGTTCTTCGCCGTCTTTCAGGCCGCGCAGGCTCACGCGTTGGCGCACTTCTTCCATCAGATGCTCGGTGGCTTCAATGCCCATATCGCTGGTGAGCAGCACGGTTTCCAGCTCTTCATACAGGTCTTCGTCTATCTTGCCGCCGCCAAACACACCAGCCAGCGACTTGGCCATTTGCTGGCGCGATTTGCTCAAGCCTTGCTTGAGGCGGGCGGCCCAGCCAAGCGAGGCCGGCTGCTCTGGAACTGGCTCGACAGCGGCTTTATGGATGTCGGTGCTTGATGGAGCAACTGATTCCGCAGCTGTCTGCTCACTGAATGCTGGCTCGTTGCCTGCCTGAGCATCAGAGTCGTGTTCATCAATCGAAGCAGCTGCTTCAGCTGTAGCAACAGATGTTTCGCCCGCTACTTGCTCTACTACTTCTACAGCCGGCACGGCATCAGTGATTTCATCTGCCTGTGTTTTAACAAGGGATTGTTCCGCCAAAACTTCCGGTTGTGCGAGAGATGCTTCAACGTCTGCCACTTCTGTGTTTGCGGTTTCGTGCACCAATGTTTCGGTAGCCAAATCAGTTAACTCCGACTCGGCCACAGCAATTTCAGCAGCAGGCGTTTGGGCAGCGGCTTGCTCTGCTATTTCTGAGGCAGCTTGCGTCGCAACCTCATCGGTTTGCACTGCTTCTTCAACCGCCTGTACCAACTCGGCTTCCTGTTGCGGGGATGTGGGTTGCGCTTTGCGCTTTCTAAAAAATCCAAAAACCATCTGGTTGGTTATACTCCATAAACAAACCGGTTTACTAACCGGCAATGGAACAAAGGCTACCTGAAACAGATTGGCTGTATTTTCAGGTAGCCTGGCGTACGGCACTCAGTGCGTATTGGAGAGGCGTTTAGCTGCTTTCCAAATCCACAATGCTGCGAGCTGCACGGCGGGCATCGAGCAGAATTAGGCCCAATTTGGCGCTTTCGCGGGCGGTTACTACCAATACGGTATCTTCACCGGCCTGAATCAGCAGGATATAGCCATCAGTGCCTTTCACAATCACCTGCTCCAATTCACCACACAGCAGCTCTTTGGTAGTACGGTTACCCAAGGCCAGCAGAGCGGCAGACATCGCGCCCACGCGATCCGGGTCGATATTGCCATGGAGCATGGAAGCAATCGGCAAACCGTCACTAGAAATAACGGCGGAAGCGGTAATATCAACAGACGAACTGTTCAAATCGCTCAATACGGAAGAAACTAATTGTTGTTGCATATCGTGTTTTCCCAATAATTTAATCAGAATGTTTCAATTTGGTTCGCAGAATCAACGATTTGATACAGCGCCCGCACCAAAGACACAAATTCGTCTTTATGCAGCTGCGGCACGCCGCCGGTCACCAGGATAAATTTCAAATCACCGATATACAGCGGGAAGAAGGTCAGCTCACTCTGTCCTGACGGATCGCAAATGCCCACCGCGTTGTGGTAGATGTTCAGGTTATTCTTAATCAGAAGACTGTGCTGTTCATACAAACGCACTGCCTCACTAGCCAGCACAGCGATTTCTTCGGCAGCTTCGTGGTTGAAACCGGAGCTGGAGAAATAGAAACCGTCTTGATCCACCAACAATGCTTTTTGCACATCAGAAAGGTGCATCAGGATATTGGGCAGGCCGGTACCGCTGAGCAAATCGGTTTTCTTGTCCGGCTTGTCTTCTCCATACAAAAATTCCAAACGCTGCATGCGATACAACAAGTTGAGTGCGGCATCAATATCGTTGGTTTGCGCCCAGCGCAATACGTTTTCACGGCTAACGGTTTCCTGCTCACCGGCTTGCAAAATACCGCCCAGCAGAGTACGGCTAGCGCTTTGGCCTTTATTGGAAACCGCATAATATGCACCGGCAGGAGTTACTCGTGGGTATAGATTAGGCTGCAAAAGTAGTGTCGAATCCATTTTTATACCTCTAAACCAGGATCAATTGAATACAGCATAGCTGTAACCAGCTGTTTCACATCGTTTTCATTACGAGCATCAATTTCAAATACTGGCACGTTCATGCCGTATTGCAACAGATATTTCTGGTATACCTCGATACCCGGCGTGGCTTTCAAATCCATCTTGGTTACACCAACAACCACAGGGGCGGTTTTGAGCAAATCGCTGAATGAATCCAAGAAGAACTTCAGATCTTTCAAAGGATTGGAACGGGTATTATCCAGCAACAACACCAAGCCCATACTACCTTGACTCAGAATATCCCACATGAAATCAAAGCGTTCCTGCCCAGGCGTACCGTACAAATGCACTTTAGTTTTTTCATCCAAGTGAATCACGCCGTAGTCCATGGCCACGGTGGTGTGGCTTTTCATGGAGGTCGTCATATCAGATGCACGGGCATCGGTCTTGATCGGCGGGTCGTCCGACAGTGCAGCAATAGCGGTAGTTTTCCCCACGCCGACCGGGCCTGTAAAAATAATCTTATTCTCTGCCATGTTATATTCCTTTATCGGCCAATAATTTTATTCATCAAACGTTGTAGCAGTCCGCGTTGTTTCGGTACTTCTTCATCGCCATTATCTTCATGCGCTCTGGCATGAACTCTCTCCGGACGCTGTATAGTTTGCGTTTGGGCGGCAGCCCTAGCTTGCCCTGCTCCAGTAGTTTGAGGCTCAGCTTGTCCAGCTGATTCCACAATCAGATGGTCGGTAACATAGACTGCAGTAAGATAATCAGCCAAATCTTTGTTATCGATAAGCATCAGCTTGTGCAGGATAGTCAGGCTACCTGAAGCCTTGGTTAAGAAGGCAGATAGGCGCATTGATTCGGCAAGCGGTGCCAAACGGGTCAGGTTTGGCCAGTTGCGAACTTTGAATACTGTATTTTTGTTGATGACTTTGGGGAAACGGCCATTACCTGTCCAAATAGCCAGCTGCCACAAGCAAGCGCTGATGGAGAGTTTGGCCTTAGCCTTCAAATGTTCTTCTGTTATGACTCGTGTCTGCAAATCAACAAATTTTTGCTCACACAAAGATTGGAGTGTTTCAGAATCGGTTGCCAGCAACACTTTCTGAACAGAAGGGAACACCAACAGCACAGGCTTGCCATTGTGCATTACTGCCACATCGTTATCCTGCTTGGCTGCTTTGCGCACTTCGCCCAGCAAGCCGCTGTCTTCATCAAAATGTTCGATGGTAATATTGGCTGAATGAGATTGTGTGGCTGCTAGTTCAGTCTCTTGTGTGGCCTGTCTAGAAACAGGAACCGCTGAGCCACCACTACTACTAGCTACCCAAATACCATTACCCTGTTGCAAGTTCTTCAAGTTCAAAAACAGAGTATCAAACTTAATTGGTTTAGCCAAATAAGGAGCGGTTACCGGAGGCGGAGAACTGGAGAAATACACCACTTTCGCATCTGGAAACTGGGTTTTCGCATCTTTCCAAATCTCTACATCGGTATCGGCATCGGCCAACACCATATCCGGCTGAATGCCCTGCTCCACCGTAACCAGTTCATAATTGGTGATGCCGTGCATTTTGAATGCCATGCGGAACATCGCATATTGGCGCTCATCCATGCCCAACAGCATAATGTGAACCGTCTTCACTTGGGGGATTGCGTTATTAGTCATTTATTATGTCCGAACAGAACCGTAGTTGATTTTCTGTAGCAACTGGCTCATTGCCAATACTACCTCCTCTGGCGGATGCTGGATATTGGCACGTACCTTATGCAATACCTGCTCCAAGCGCTCCCACTCTTCCGCACGTTCGCAAATATCGAACAGCGTGATATACAGCTGCGATTCGCTGGGGTATTCCAAAATTGATTCTTCCAGCAAATTCATTGCTTCATCCAACTGACCGTACATCAACAACGATTCGACATCACGCAACACTTTTTCTGCCGGCGTCTGTTTTACGCTGACATCATCAGTACGCGTTCTAATAAGAGGCTTGCGGTGCGCTTTTTGGGTACTGGTGCCACGATCTAAGAAACCGTTGGCAATCCCGATTTCGCGCAATTGAGCCTCATTCGGATTAGCTTCCAACTGAGTAAAGATAGGGTGTTCACCCAAGTTGAGACCCCAGCCCAGCATCCTTTCCTTCACTTGGCGGCCATACTGGCCTAATGTGTAGTAGAGCTGCCAAAGATGTTGGGCAAATCGGTCGATATTTTGATTTTTATAATCCAAACTCAGCGCATCAATAATCAATGCAGCCGGTTTGTTAGCCTGGCGGATGGCCTTATTGGCATAGCTGACTGCCGCATCATAGGCCAATCTATCCTTCATCAGGCGATAGCCTGACTCAGGCTCCATAAAGCCCATCAGAGCGGCTTTTTCTTCATCGTGCACAAGAATAGCACCAGCATATTTGGAGTTGGTCACCAACTCCTTGCGAGTCTTGACTGACGCCAAATCTGCCACTTTCTGCTCGTTCTCGGCTTCTGCAACTGCACGACGGCTTTTCTGTTTGGTCTGCTTGCTTTGTGCCGGAGCATCCAATCCGCTGCGTTCGCCGATTTCGGCAGAGGTTTGCTGCACACCCCAGCCCAGCACTTCTTCAGCCAACACGCGTAGATTAAGGTTGTTTTTATCGACAGCCAAACCTTGTTTGATGTAGTCCTCAGTTTGTGCTTTGGTGAGCAGGTTGCCGAACTGGCGCAAAGTTTCAGCCAACTCGTCCGGCTTTTTAGCATCTAGCCACAGTTGCACCAGCTCATTAACCAAGGTGCTGCGCATACCGTCGCTCACCGCTGCCGAGCCGGAAGTTAGATATTGAGACAGCGATTCGGCTGCTTTTTCATGATAACCAAATTGCTTATAGACTTTATATTCCGTGAGCGCATCAACTTCCTGCGCCACATTGACTGCTGCTTCTTCCGCTTCCACATCAGGCACAGCTTCCCAACCCCAGTCTTCACTCACCTCAACCTCTTCAGGCTCAGATGGCGAAACTGCTGCAGCCTGGCGAACAGCTGCCGGCGCTGACTTTTTGCTGCCTGATCGGGCAGCAGCGCGTTTACCTCTGCCTTTTTTCTCTTCATCAACAGCGGCTTTTGCCTGTTGTTTTTGGCGGCGCTGCACAAAAATCAAGCCTGCCAAAACCACCAATAGCGGAACTAGAATCGTCAGATCCATTTATCCCACCCTCCCTAAACATAATTGAATGAAAAAAATATTCATCCTACTTCTCTTAACATCTTTCCAAACACAAATGTCGGAAATTTAGCCTAAAGTATATATTAATTTACACGTTCTATTCAAACGGATTAATGAAACTCTCCGCTAAAAAGAAAGAGATTACACACTAACAGCATATCTTTTTCTCTGCCTAGCAGGTAATAATTGATGGGCAATTTTACGGCAACACCCCGTTAGGCAACAGCAGCCAAACATAGCCTGTCTGCTTCATGCGGCCGGCCACTCTACCCGCCTCATCGCCATAACCCCAAAAAAAGTCCACACGCACCGCACCGTTGATAGCACTGCCAGTGTCTTGCGCCATAATCAGGCGGTTGAGCGCATGGCCGGTTTCAGGATGTGCAGTGGCCAAAAACAGTGGTGCGCCCAAAGTGATGAAGCGTTTATCAACTGCGCCGGAATAACCGCCACTCAGCGGCACACCCAACGAACCAATCGGCCCGTCGTTGCCATCCGGCAGTTGGCGGAAAAATACATAACTGGGGTTTTGACCCAACACCTCAGCCAATTTCTCCGGATGTGCACGCAACCAATCACGGATTTTCGGCATACTGGTTTGCGCTAACGGCAAATAACCTTTATTGGCCATATAGCGGCCGATAGAAATATAGGGATGGTCGTTTTTATCGGCAAACCCCAGGCGGATATAGCGCCCGTCCGGCGTACGGATTCGGCCGGAGCCTTGGATATGCAGGAAAAACAACTCAACCGGATCATCGGCATAAGCCAACACCGGCGCACTGCCGTTTACCGCGCCGGCATTAATTTGCGCACGGGTGTAATAAGGCACGAAACGGCTACCTGAAACCCGTCCTTTCAAAGATCGGCTTTTCTCACGACCAGGGAAATCAGCCAGATTGGCCGTGTATTCACCATTAGCGGCAATTTGGCCACTGTTGCGGCCTGTGATTTGGATACGCACCATTCCTGATTGCGGCGCACCAGCCAACAGCACAGTAACCAAATCAGCGGGTAAGCCATAAATTGGGAAGCGCGCCTGCGACGTTTGCCGTGCGCTGCCGTGCAACACCGGCTCGTAGTAGCCGGTTATCGTGCCGCCCAACTGCCCATTGTGGCTCACTTCCCACGGCGTGAAATATTGCTCGAAAAACTGCCTAGCCGCCGCAGACTGACTGCCCGCTCTGTCGGCCTGGGCACACACATTCTGCCATTGCGGCTTGTTTTTCAAAGCAGTACAGCTTTTGCGAAACGCATTCAAGCTGGCCGCAAAATCCTGCTGCGGCCACTGCGGCAAAGCCGCAAACGACACCGCCTTATACCCTGCCGGGCTACCTGAAACCCGGTGCTGATAGCCTTCTGCATAACGCTGCCCGGGCGGCAAAGCCGGCATAGCACCGACACCGCCGCCGGAAGGCTTGGGCCGGCTATGGAAAAAACAGCCGCCCAGCAGTAATGCCGACAGCAGCAGCCAGCCGTTACGAGAAGAAAGAAATTTTCCTGCCATTTCCGTTTTCATTCCATGAAGTTGAATTTATACCGCTGAAAGAAATCGATAAATAATATATAAACATCGCTGCGCGCCCCGTGCCGCTTTAAGTGCATTCCGGCCAAATCCTGCCCGTTTACGGCGGCCGCAGGCACAAACGGGCAGGATTTAACCACCCGCCCAAGCCGTCGGGCAAATCATTTTACAAGCACAAACATTTCGCCCGCGGCCGCATCGGCTACAATACCGCCTTTCGCCTTTCCATTTTTCAGGTAGCCTTTCATGAGCCGCAAAAGCGCCGTATCCCCCATGATGCAGCAGTATCTCGACATTAAAGCCCAACACGCTGACAAACTCTTGTTCTACCGCATGGGCGACTTCTACGAGCTCTTCTTCACCGACGCCGAAGAAGCCGCCCGTCTGCTCGACATCACCCTCACCACCCGCGGCCAAATCAACGGCGAACCCATCAAAATGGCCGGCGTGCCGCACCATGCGGCCGAACAATACTTGGCCAAATTGGTCAAACTCGGCCGCAGCGTGGCCATTTGCGAGCAAGTGGGCGAAGTAGGCGCCAATAAAGGCCCCGTAGCGCGCGAAGTGGTGCGCATCATTACCCCCGGCACGCTCACCGATGCCGCCCTGTTGGAAGACAAAGAAACCAACCGCATCGCCGCCGTGGCTTGGAACGGCAAGCCCAAACAGCCGGTCGGCCTTGCCTGGGCCTCCCTGCAAAGCGGCGAATTCAAAGCCAAAATCATCACCCCGGCCCAGCTGCCCGACGAACTTGCCCGCTTGCAGGCCGCCGAAGTATTGCTGCCCGACCAAGCCGCCGCCAAACTGAGGCTACCTGAAAACTGCAACCCCACCCGACTGCACGACTGGCAATTCGCCCCCGACAGCGCCCACACCCTGCTCACCGACTACTTCGGCTGCCAAGACCTGCTCGGCTTCGGTCTTCGAGCAGGCGAACACGACCCCGCCATCGGCGCCGCCGGCGCCCTGCTCAACTACATCCGCCACACCCAATCCCGCCTGCCGCGCCACCTCGACAACCTCAGCCTCGAAACCGAACAGCAATACATCGGCATGGATGCCGCCACCCGCCGCAACCTCGAAATCACCGCCACCCTGTCCGGCAAAAAAGAGCCCACCCTCTTTTCCACCCTCGACCGCTGCGCCGGCAACATGGGCAGCCGCCTGCTCGCCCAATGGCTGCACAACCCCCTGCGCAACCGCGAACACATCCGCGCCCGCCAAGAAGCCGTATCCGCCCTGCAAAGCGATTATTCCGCCCTGCAAGGCTACCTGAAAACCATCGCCGACATCGAACGCATCGCCGCCCGCATCGCCGTAGGCTCCGCCCGCCCGCGCGACCTCTCCGGCCTGCGCGACAGCTTATTTACCCTCACCCGACTCAGGCTACCTGAAAGCAGCCTGCTCAACACCCTAGCCGACATCTTCCCGCAAGGCACCGGCATTGCCGAGAAGCTGCAACAAGCCATCCTGCCCGAGCCCGCCGTGTGGCTGCGCGACGGCGGCGTAATCAACCACGGCTTTTCCGCCGAGCTCGACGAATTGCGCCGCATCCAAAACCACGGCAGCGACTTCCTGCTCGAACTCGAAGCCCGCGAACGCGAGCGCACCGGCCTCTCCACCCTCAAAGTCGAATACAACCGCGTGCACGGCTTCTACATCGAGCTTTCCAAAATCCAAGCCGCCGAAGCCCCCGCCGACTACCAGCGCCGCCAAACCCTGAAAAACGCCGAACGCTTCATCACCCCCGAGCTCAAAACCTTCGAAGACAAAGTGCTCAACGCCCAAGAGCGCGCCCTCTCCCTCGAAAAACGCCTCTACGACAGCCTATTGCAAGAGCTCCAGCAGCAACTGCCCCTGCTGCAGCGTACCGCCAAAGCCGCTGCCGCGCTGGACGTCCTCTGCTGCTTTGCCCACTTTGCCGCCGAACACGATTACCACGCCCCACAATTTACCGACTACCCCGGCATCGAAATCGACAACGGCCGCCATCCCGTGGTTGAAGGCCAAGTGCCGCACTTCACTCCCAACCACACCCGCCTCGACCACAAACACCGCCTCATGCTGCTCACCGGCCCCAATATGGGCGGCAAATCCACCTATATGCGCCAAGTTGCCCACATCGTTTTGCTCGCCCACACCGGCAGCTTCGTGCCCGCCGAAGCCGCCCGCATCGGCCAAATCGACCAAATCTTCACCCGCATCGGCGCCTCCGACGACCTCGCCGCCAACCGCTCCACCTTCATGGTGGAAATGAGCGAAACCGCCTACATCCTGCGCCACGCCACCGAGCAATCCCTAGTGCTCATGGACGAAGTCGGCCGCGGCACCTCCACCTTCGACGGCCTCGCCCTCGCCCAAGCCGTGGCCGAACATTTAATCCAAAAAAACCAATCCTTCAGCCTGTTTGCCACCCACTATTTCGAGCTCACCCGCCTGCCCGAGCAGCACAGCGCCGCCGTCAATATGCACCTCTCTGCCCTGGAAGAAGGGCAAGACATCGTCTTCCTACACCACATCGAGCCCGGCCCGGCCGAAAAAAGCTACGGCATCGCCGTGGCCAAACTCGCCGGCCTGCCCGCCCCCGCCCTCAAAGCCGCGCAGAAACACCTCAAACAGCTCGAAGCCCAAGCCGCCGCCCACCGCCCGCAGATGGACATGTTCAACCTGCCCGAAGAAGCCGCGCCCGAGCACAGCCCCGCCGAGCCCGCCCCGCCTGCCGCCCACCCCCTGCTGCAAGAGCTCGCCGCGCTGCACCCCGACGAACTCACCCCGCGCCAAGCCCTCGAGCTGCTGTATCAACTGCAAAAACAGGCTGCCGCCGCGCAAGAGGCTACCTGAAAGCAAAGCTTCAACGACATTCAAACGTAGCACCGCACAATTTCTGCAGAACTAAAAGCAGAACCTCGATGTAGGTAAAATGCAAACTAGAACGTAGCTAGGAACAGCCTTACCATTTTTCAGGTAGCCTCAAACTGCGAAAGGCTACCTGAAACTGCCTGTATCGGTTTCAGGTAGCCTGAACGCTATGCGCTGCCAAGAACGTAATAATTTGTACATTCCCAGTAAAACTGCGACAATACAACCGTTTTCGAACACGAAAGCCCTCAGTGTCAATTTAACAATCGTAAGGACTTTAACTATGAAACAACGCTTACTCGCTTTAGCCCTCATTTCCGTATTGGCAGCCTGCGGCGGCCAAACCAACAGTTCTGCTCCGGCTCAATCCACCGCAGCCAGCGGCGCACAACCCGCTGCTACCGCACCTGCTCTTGATTCTGTATTGGCCGAACCCAAAGTAGGCGACCTCTACGCCGCAAAACTCAGCTCATTCTCCGATCAAGGTTTCGGTCAAAACGGCAAAGAGCAATCCGTGGCCTACGGCCTGATGAAAGTGGTGGAAGTACAATCCAACCACATCATCGTAATCACCGAAGATGCCGCCTGGGAAGTGCCTGAAGGCGCCAAACAAGACCTGAACGGCGACCTCTCCAACATCACTTGGGACGAATCCGAGCGCATCCAAATCAAACGCGACGAACTGCCCCAGATGGTTGCCGACGGCCGCATCGTAGAAACCCGCCGCCTCGACAAATAATCTGCGCTGCATGCTATACAAAGGCTACCTGAAAACTTTCAGGTAGCCTTATATATTTCGCGCCGTCGGGGGCTAGTCCTGACGGTATCTTTGCCAGACAGGCATTATTCACATCATAAGGCTGGACTAGCTCTCTTTGATTAAGCTAACTCAAAGGAGCTTTTTTATGTCTTATCAATTACCTACCTATCCAAACATCACCGCCTACTTAGGCCAGCAATCAGGCGATCTCTTCTGTGAACTCGCCATCAAACTGAACATCGAATCAGATCGCAGCTTCATTCTTTTCGAACACATCATCGAATCAGATCACCTTTCAGCCGACAGCGTGCGCCGGTTACTCGACACCTATGTCAGATTCGTCATTGACGCCATCGAATTACAAATTCCCTTTTTTCGTAACGTATCAGAAACCGAGTTCGAGCAAGTCGTTCCCGGATTCGAAATGGTGGCGTAAATGGCTAAGAAGCATAAAAAACGCGTACCGGATTACTCCGAAATTCGGCATGCCGAAGAAGCGGCGAAGATGAAGCCGGCTGCGGCGGCGGATGGCCGCCCTGCGGCCGCCGCCGGAGCGGCCGGCGACAATCGCCCCCCTAGGCTAACAGGGGGGGAGCAAAAAACCCAAAGACCATTAGCGGGGGAGCAAAAAATCGACTGGGCGGCCTATCAGGAAAGCGAATACTTTAAAACCTTCGTGACCAACCAGCGCGGCAAGCTCATAGAAATTCCATTACGCAAAGGCCGTGAAGATGGCGCCCTAATCGACTATCTGACTTTCACTTTCAGAAGAGAAAGCCTGATTGAATATTTCAAGAATCGCATTATCGGCGATAACGAATACATCGTGGTTGCCAGCGAAATGTTACAAAAAATCTTTGGCTACGGTCTGACCAAAAAAATGCCAGGCAAAGGCAAGTTTTTCTATCAAGGCTATTACCAAGTCGGCCCCGATAACGCCCCATATGGCACCCTGCATTACGGTGGCCAGCGCGATACCGTCCTAGTCGATTTGACAGGCACCGGTTGCCAAGCCGCAAAGCCCGGCTGGGAAGTCCGTCTTTATCAGTTTTTGCAGGTAGCCATTAACGCCCGTATTACCCGTTGCGACGTCGCCCATGATTTTTTCAACGGCGAATACACCCCGGATCAAGGCATTTCCGATCATGCAAAGGGTTTGTACGACAACCATAACATTCGCCCCAAAATCGAACGCCGCGGCACGGCATGGATGAACGAGGACAACACCGGCAAAACCCTTTACATAGGTCGCAAAGGTTCTTCCAAGCTGCTGCGTATTTATGAAAAAGGCAAAAAGTTCGGCGATGAAAACAGCCCGTGGGTTCGCTTCGAAGTCGAATTCAGAAAACACGATTGCCTGATACCCATAGATATTTTGCTGTATCCCGGGCAATACCTGACCGGCGCATTTCCGATTGGCGAGCAACTATTTACCACTCCGGCCAGCCGTATAGAAACCAAAACCCAAACTGTGAACCTCTCATTTGACCAAAAAGAATTTCACGCAAAAAACCAAGTAGGCCGCTTCGTTCGTTTTCTAGTCGATATAGGGCTACCTGATAAAGAAATCGTCAAAAGATTGTGTGGCGAAGAAAACAAATATCCGAAAGGTTTAGATCCTTCCGAATACGATTGCGAAGCAATCAAAACTTATTACCTACATGACGAAGGCTTCAAACCATTGGATATAGACCAATTCAAAATGACTTTGGATAACTATTTTTTAGATGATGTTTATGAAGATAGATTGAGTAATGCTCATAGAGTCGCAGAAACATTAGTAAATCAGCAAGACTACGAATACTTTTTAATTCAAGAAAGGAATTAACAAATGGATTTCAGCAAATTACAACAGCCCCTTTTCGAACGCGCCATCATCATGGGCGTAACCCGTTTTAAAGGCGAAATTGACGGCAGTGAAATTGATTCATGCACCGTTTTCCGTGCTGCTCCCTTCAATGATGCCAGCGGCAATGCAATGGGTCTTGGCCTGGCTAAAGTTCGTTTCGGCAGCAGCAGCAACTTTGACCGTTTTGCCGGTCTGACCTTCCCTTGTGAGCTGGAAATTCAGCTTGCCCGCGTAACCAACGGCAGCGGCAAAGAAACCGTCGTTATGAAAGACTTCCGACCGGTTGCCGAAGCCAAAAAATAGAAAGGCGTAAGCCATGGAAGAACGCTACATCGTGCAGGATTTGGACACTTTCGAATTCCTGTACCCGGAAAGAACGGGCGGCATAGGCTTAACGCCCTATCTCAAGTTGGCCGGGCATTTCTCAACCCGTGCCGATGCAATGGAAGCCGGAATAGACGAACTCGGTTCAGAGTTTGCCGTTTTCGCCTTCTTCGTACCGCAAGAATCGAACAAAGAAACCAAGCAGTAAACGGCTTTCTGTCGTTGCCGGGCGGCCAGCGACATTAAACCTTTGAGAAGCCGCCCACTAATTTTTTGGAAGCAGAAATGTTAACCGGTATTGCACACATCATCGTTCCGCTGATTAGAGAGCAGGGGTTCATTGATATGCTGATTCAATATATGGGAGTCATATTGGGAGTAATTTTTCTTTTTTTTGTTTTGAAGCATTAACGTTATCCGGTAAGTAACTGAAAAATCTTTCACGATCCATTAATTTTTCGAGAGGAGTAAAAATGCCATTTTATAGTTATGAAGAATTTGAAGAAGCCGTTGGAGAAATCGACGATGATGAAATGGTAGATGATTTCCATACTTGGGAAGAGCTTCAGGAAGAGTATCCGGATGGCGTATTTGACGAAGATGCCGAATTTATCCCGTTCTGATTGTTTTTAAGAAATTAACGCTATCCGGGCGGCGTTAATCAAGTCAATGCCCGATTAAAACTTTTTAAAGGAGAACGTTATGTTCAAAAACAAATTGGCCGCTCTGGCCGTTATGTCCTCTGCCTTCATCGCCACCAACTCTTACGCTGGTGCGGTAGCTGACGCAGTAACTACAGCGACAACCGATTTTAAAGCTGACTTGGCGGCCGTTGGTGGTATCGCTGTGTCTATTGGCCTGATCGGTATCGCCTTCATTGCCGGTATCCGTTTGATCAAACGCGCGGTGTAAAGAGTAAAGGCAGGCATCATGGAAGGCTATTTGGCAGGAGGTCAATGCTTCGGCTCTGTGCAGGAAGCGTCCGATTACAAAATGTCCCAAGTGGTGCCCGCCATTACCGCGGATGGAAGTTTAAAAACGCCCGTTTATCAAAACGGAAAGTGGTATTACGGTTCGCAGGAAGTCAAGCTCACTTTCCCGCCGTGCGATCCGGCCGCCTACGTTACAGATGGCGCCCTAGTCGCTTCAGTCGCCATATCAGTTGCCGCTTTCGCCTTCGTTATCCGTTGGACAATCCGCGTATTCCAGCAAACCAATGAAGATCCCGAAAAATGAGCGATCCGAACAAAATTCAGCCGCCGAAAAAAGGCATTGAAATGGTTAAGGGCGGGGGCTATCCCGCTAAAGCCGTTTCTACCAGCGTCCAGCAACATACCGCACCCATTCAAACCGATATGTATTTAATCGGCGCCCAAGCGGTTCAATGGGGGCTGATTGGGCTGGCTTTCTATGCCGCTCTGCGTTTGTTTAGAAGCGCCATTATGGATGCATTGGGCTTTAGAAAAAGTCGTAAGGAAGCCAAAGAAGCAGAATCGTTGAATGAAAACGGATTGGAAAACTTGGATCAAGATCCAATGAGTGAGCCATTAGCTGAATATGAAGGTTTTGACGGAGAAGAACCACCGGACAATATGCCGGACAGCCCTGAGGATGATCCGGGTTTGCAATACGATTTAGATCAGCACAATCAGGAAGTTTATGACAACTCCCCGCAATGGTA
The DNA here is from genome assembly GCA_963515595.1 of uncultured Eikenella sp. Taxonomy (GTDB): domain Bacteria; phylum Pseudomonadota; class Gammaproteobacteria; order Burkholderiales; family Neisseriaceae; genus Eikenella. The sequence continues at coordinate 19,444 of CAUPYH010000010.1, forward strand.
TCGGGATTTGGTTGATTCCGGCCAGTTTGACGAAGAACCGGAACAAGTAGGACCACCGACAAGGGAAGAAATGGCCATTAACTTGATTAGCTATGATGGCGCTCGTGAAATGCAGGATGAAGATTGGGAATATGTTCAGGTAATTGCCGAAAGATTGGAAACGGAATCGCCTGAAGAAATAGAAGAACATTTAATCAATCTTGATTTGGGAATTGAGGAGCTGCCAGAGGAGCCGGAAGATATTTTGGAAAGTGAAGAGGAAAACTAATGCCACCTGAAATCTACTTTCTAATCGGTTTTGCCGTGGTTATCCCCGCCATCATCATGTTTTTATAAAACTGCGGCTAATGTTTAAACTCAAAGGTAAACAGCAATGATTTCACTGATTACGGGTCTGCCCGGTATGGGCAAAACCTCCCTAATGGTCTATATGCTGCTCAATCGCAAAGATTTGCAGAATAGGCCGGTCTATGTTGACGGCATCCCTGAATTGCAGGTAAAGCATGAAGAAGTACCCGAAGGCGAAAGCATGGAAACTTGGCACCAATGGGCGCCGGACGGTTCCATACTCGTCATTGACGAAGCACAAAGGGTCTTTCGTCCACGCCCCGCGGGGGCGAAAGTACCCGACTATGTACAGGCTCTTGAAACGCATCGCCATAAGGGCATTGATATCTTTGTGCTCACACAGCACCCGCGGTTGATTGACGTCCATTTACGGAGCCTGATTGGTGAGCACCGCAATATCAGCCGCACCATGCTCGGCCTGCGCCGTGTCTCTTACTGGCAGCGTTGCGCCAACCCGGAAGCCCGGGCAGATGTGGCCGAAGCCAAAAACAGCATATTCATGCCGAAAAAAAGTGTGTTCGGTATGTACAAATCTGCCAGTGAACACACCAAACTCAAAGGTTCGGTCAGCGTGTGGATTTACACCATCCCCGTTGTTATCGTCATAGCCGGCTATCTCATGTCCTACGTTTGGGCTAGCTATCAGCGCAAAATCCATCCTGAACAAGCCCAACCTCAACAGACACAGCCTTATCAACAGCAGCCGCAAAACTACCAGCCACAGGCAAACGGCCAATATCCGGCAACCGGCAGCTATGCCGAACAAACGGCCACCGTACAACAGCCGTCCGATAACAACCTCAAGCCTGAAGATTGGCAACCCGCCATAGACGGGCAGCCGTGGACGGCGCCTATTTACAACGGCCAAAACCGCAATATCCAAACCATGCCCTACCCCGTTGCTTGTGTGCAAACTGATACAAGCTGCACCTGCTACACCGAACAGGCAACACCCATAGACGTGCCTACCAAACAATGCCAAAACTACGTGAAGAATGGCATATACAACCCCTACAAGGCACGGCAGGAAACCGTCGATAACGCACCGCAGGGCAGCTATGGCGGCGGCAGCGGGGCAAGTGTGCTGACTTTGGACAGCTCCGCCAAACCAACCATGGCACATGCGGAAACCAAGGGGACAATGGGGCAATAGGTTTTAGAAAGGATGACAAGATGAAATGTGAATATCCGTTTATAAGGATTGAGATGGTTAATGGCTATTACTCGGTTGTTTTGTATTTGAGTGAGGCTAGGCATTCGCCTATATCAATGACTTTTTTAGATTATGAGTTATCTAGGAAACTGGCGGAATCACAAGGGGCTTTGTTGGGGGTAAGGGTTTTAGACGGTTATTACAGGGATTTTTAATGGTTTCCTTTGTGTGTTTGGATTAGATGCCTGACGGAATTGACTGCTTGTAGTCGATTTCGGCAGGTATCCGCCAAGCGATAGCGCGGCAGGGGTGCTGAAAATGGTGGGGCTGGTTGAAACGGCCGTTTCAAGTGGCCACTTGAACAGGCTACCTGAAAAACTAGCCAAACCCGCCCGGATTGGTTAAGCTGGCCTTTCGTTTAACTTGGTAATGAAAGGGTAGCAATATGAAAGACGTGGCCGATTGGAAAGAGTATTTTTTGCCTGCAAATGATGGCAATTATGCAACGTTCTTTAATGAATACTTGGCTTTTGTGGCGGATGCTTACAATAGTTTAACGCCGGTCGGGCAACCAAATTTGGCTAAGCCGCTCTATTTGGGTTTGATGATGAGCCCGGCGCAGTTGGCTGTATTGCGTACCAACCGGCATTTATTTGATGAGAGGTTTCAGGATGCTTTGGAACGGTTACAGAAAAGCTATGATGAGCTTAAAGTGGAGGTGGGTTAGATTACTGCCTTTTTTATGTGTGGCGGTGCCGGTATGGGCGGATGTGCCGGCCTATCCACCACAGAATGTTCCAGCTATACAGTCATTATCTAGTATTCCAAATGGGCAAGTAATAAGAAATGTTGGTGTTGCAGGTTCAACACTTTATGACCCTGTAAGCAAAACTTTGACTTATACGCCCAGTCAATTCGGTACAGTCAAACCTTCTTCCGGCGGCCTAGTCGGCACCAAAACCAACCCCGTCAATCTCTACGACAACTACGGCAACGTCGCCCGTGGCCAGATCCAAACTCAAACCGCCATGCCTGCTAACTCCAGAATAGCCCAAGGTCTTGGCTCTATTTATGTCCTGCAAATTGCCAACCAACATCTAACCAACCTCAAAGCCCAAGGCGTATCAGAAATGTATAGCCGTGGCTTTGAAAATGGCGATTGGGCAATGGTTGCCGATGCCACCGCAAGACTGTTTGACTGGACAGGCTTTGGCGGTAATGTTCGGGATAGCATTTGGGGCAATCCCGATATGCAGCAGATACAGCAGCAATTACATCAGCAAGCATTGCAGCAGGCACAGCAACAGTTTCAAAACTATCAGGCCACCCCGAGAGGTGAGCAATTAAATCCAGCGGATTATAAAGATTATGCCATAGTTAAAGTCAGGGAATGGGGGACTAATCAACCGACTTTAGAGCGTGAAATACTGGTTAATAAAGCCGATTATTCCCAATATCGGGAATGGCGGATTGGCACGTTAAAACAAAGTCAGAATAATGAAATAACCTGGCCGTTTCGGTTAGGGTCTGTAGAAATTTATGCCCAGTTGCCGATTAACAGGCAGAATTGGATCAGTATTAATACCGTTCAGGCCACAGCCCAAGATATACGCAATCATAATTTGCAAAACCTGCCTCAAATGTCGGAGATTATGCCCAAAGAGGCAGATGTTGCCCGCCTGCTCGAGCAGATCCTAAACGACAACAACCGCAATCATACCGAATTGATTAACGCACTATGGCAGGCAGGCGTTATCGGCCCCGGCAATACTCAAAGCATGGTAACGGGCAGCCCTGCCGATAATACTTTCCTGACCCAGCCTTTTACTCCGGCTGGTTCAAATCAAGCCCAGCAAACACAGTTTATTGTTAATAATAACGGCGCGATTACACAAAATGTCGTGCCGCGTCCCGATTTGGCCGCTAATACAAGCCAAGCGCCAACCCGTGCAGAGGTAGGCAATCAGCAGCAACAGGGGCAGCAGGATACCCGCCCGGCCAAATCTGACAGTACCGCCGAAAAGCCAGACGTTTGCGCCCAAAACCCTAATAGCCTGATGTGTGCACCCATGGGCAATACAGACTATCAGGATTTGGTATTACCACAGCAAAACATCAATATTGCCCTATCCCCGCTGCATATCTTCAATACCGATGCAGCCTGTCCCGCTCCTACCTCTTTCAGCATAGCGGGAACGCAGCAAAGAATGAGTTACGAACCCATGTGCGACACCGCTCGCAAAGCCCGCCCCTTTATTATCATGATGGCAATGACAGCCGCATTTTTGATGGTATTTAGCGCCCTTAATCGCCGTTAGGCTGCCTGAAAAAAACGAAAGGAAAAAACATGGGCAAAACCCTAGCCGGTATGTTTACCGCCGTTCTGACTACCTTAGCAGGCAAAATCATCATGGCATTAGGCATTTCCGCCATTTCCTACACCGGCCTAAACCTGCTCCAAACCCAAATGATTAACGCCCTAACCGGCCAGCTCTCTGCCGCTCCACTTTCCGCCGTCCAGATTATGTATATCGGCGGCCTAGGCGTTGCGCTAAATTGGATACTTGGTGCAGTAGCCTTTCTTGTATCTTTCAATTCAGTAGCCAAGCTCGGCAGTATCTTCCGACAAAAGTAACACAGGATAGAATAGATAATCTAACTGGTTCAAAACTTGCTTAAAGCATAAAGCCGCATCACGCCTGCATTTAGCCTTGTCATTTAGACAATGGAAAAGATTGGCGGATGTGGCTTCACTTATGCCCAAAATCAATACGGTATCTTTGTCCACAGACACAATATAAGGATTGCACCATGCAAAAAATCGCCCTTGGATTAGATATATCCAAATTGACTATAGACGCATATTTCAATGGTCAAGATGATTTTATTCGGGTCATGAACAATCAAGTAGGAATAGAAAAATTGATTGAACGCATAAAAAGCTATCAGCAACAAAGCAAGGAGATTCATGCTTGCTGCGAATATACCGGCGTTTATTACTTGCCACTGGCCAGCGCATTGCATGATTCAGGAATCAAAATCAGCGTAATCAACCCGCTTTCTATCAAGCTATACGGGGAATACAGATTAAGACGAACAAAAACCGACAAACAGGATGCGAAACTAATTGCCGATTATTGCGATAAAGAAAATCCGCCATTATGGAAACCGCTATCAGAAAAACGTAATACTTTAAAAGTGTTAAATAGACGTATTGAACAATTAAACGTATTACTGAACATAGAAATCAATAGAAAAGACGTATCAGATTCGGTAATAAAGTCAGGTATAGGAAGAATAATTAACACAATAAAAGAAGAAATAGAAAACTGTAAAACAGTCATTCAAAACCTGATAGATTCTGACGAAGAATTAAGCCATAATCAAAAGCTATTGCAAACAATCAGCGGCGTAGGAAAATCGACAGCCGCATGGTTATTATCAGTATTGGTTGATATAGATAAATTTGAGAACTCAAAGAAGCTAATCAGCTATTTAGGACTATCGCCGATAATTAAAGATTCGGGCACAAGCGTTAGACAAGCCAAAATATCCAAGATGGGCGATAAGAAAGTAAGGAAAGCACTTTACTATCCGGCTCGGGTAGCTTGTCTAAGATCCAAACTGTGGCGTCCTTGGTTTGAACAAAAGATAAAACAGGGTAAACACCCAAAGCAAATCTATGTCCTGATGATGTGCAAAATCGTCAAATACGCCTATGCCGTGATTAAAACAGGCCAGCCGTTTGACGAGAATCGGCACAAACCAGCGTAAAACAGCAGTTTGAAGTGTTGCAAAAAAGCGGCAGCTGATGGCTATCGCTGCCTTACTGTTGCTTGCGTTTTTAAAAAGTTCTTGACTTTGAATTACGGTATCTTTTCCATTCCAATCGACCCTGCGGCCTATCGCTCCAAATACTTTTTCATCAGCATCAGGGCAAAGCGCACGGCTTGGGTGCGGATGGCTTCGCGGTCGCCTTCGAAGTGCTGCTCTTTGGCCCAGATGCGCTGTTTGGTGGCGAGGCTGAACCAAACCGTGCCCACGGGTTTGTCTTCGCTGCCGCCGTCGGGGCCGGCGATGCCGGAGATACTAATTGCGTAATCAGCCTTGGTGGCGATGAGTGCGCCCAGCGCCATTTCGCGCACGGTTTCTTCGCTCACCGCGCCGTAGTGGCTGAGGGTGGCGGCGTTCACGTTGAGGAGCTGCTGTTTGGCGTGGTTGCTGTAGGTGACGAAGCCGGTTTCAAACCAGGCGGAGCTGCCGGGCAGGCGGGTGAGTGCAGCGGCGAGCAGGCCGCCGGTACAGGATTCGGCGCAGGTGATGGTTTCGCCGCGTTGGGCGAGTTGTTGGGTAACTTCTTGCAGCAGGGTATCCATAACAGGGCTCGTTTGGGTTGACGACTGCCATCATCTATCAAAGCGGTGGGGCAGTCAATTTTTCAGGTAGCCTGCCTTCGGTTTCGGCGGCCAGACGCAACAATGCTTCGCGGTTGGAAGGGGAAAAGGCAAGATTGGCGGCTTCGGCCAGCGGCAGCCAGCGGTAGGCGCGGTGTTCGCGCTCAGAAAGGCGCACGGGGCTGGCGGCGGGGATGCGGGCGGAGAAGACGTGTTCGGTGTTGCGGGTAACGCCAGGGGCGTAGCGGTGGCGCCAGTGTTCGTAGATTTCGTATTCGTTTTGCGTGTGCCAATCTGTGAGCTCGTCCGGCGCGAGCAGGATGCCGGTTTCTTCGGCCACTTCGCGCAGGGCGGTGGCAAACGGGATTTCGCCTTCTTCTAGGCTGCCGGTTACGGATTGCCAAAAGCCGAGCTGGGACACGCGCTCGAGCATCAGAGCGCGGCCTTGCCCGTCGTGCAGCACCACGAGCACGGATTCCGGGCGTTTATAGGCGGGGCGGTTCATGACCGGGCGTCCTCTTGGCTTTCCGATGGATTGGCCGGCTCGGGATTGGCGTTGGCAAATTCGTCGGAGGCGGTATCGCCCTGCGCCTGATAGCCGGCTTTGAGCAGGGCGGCAGCATCGGGGGAGAGGTCTTGATTCAGAATGCGCACTTCACGCTGCGGGAAGGGGAATTCGATGCCTTCTTCATTAAACCGCCGCCACACGGTGAGCAAAATGGCCGAGCTAAGGCCGAGAAAGCCGTTTTCGGGGTCGCGCACCCAAAAGCCGAGCCGCAGATTGATGCCGTTATCCGCGAAATCAATCAGATAGGCCTTAGGCGGCGGATCGGTTTTCACACGCTCCTGTGCGGCAGCGGCTTCCTGCAAAATCTCGATCGCCTGGGTTAAATCGGTATGGTAGGCTACCTGAACGTCTAAACTCTGCCACAGGGATTTGCCGGTGTAGGATTCGTTGATCACGGTGGAGGTGATGAAGGTTTCGTTCGGAATCAGCGCCTCCTGCCCGTTACCGCTACGCAGCACCACGAAGCGGGAAGTGATTTGTGTTACATAGCCGGTAAAGCCGTTCACCGTGAGCCGGTCGCCCGGGCGCACCGAGCGGTCGCCCAAAATAATGAAGCCCGACACATAATTGCTGGCAATTTTCTGCAAACCAAAGCCCAAGCCCACACCCAATGCGCCGCCGAACACGGAAAGCACGGTTAAATCAATGCCAACCAGCGGCAGCGCAATCAACACCGACAACACCAAAAGCAGCGAGCGCGTCAGTTTGGAAAGCACGATTTGCAGGTTCGGATCCAGCCGCGTGCTGCCTTTGAGCCGCGCATCGATATAGCGCGACAGCCACATCGCGCCCACCAGCATCACGCCTACCCACAACAATCCGGTGAGCACGGTATACAGCGAAAGCCGCGCCGAACCAACGGAAAACTGCAAACCGCGCAGCCAGGCCAGAATCAAATCGTCAATGCCGGAAGCCCACAGCAGAAACGCGACCCACAGCGCGGCAGCCAGCGAAGACTCCATCCGTTCGGAAAACCGGTTGGCCGGAATCGCCGAATGAAACACCGCAAGCACCACCCGAATCAAAATCATCCACCGTGCCGCCATCACCAGCAGGCGTAACCACACCGCCGTTGCCCCGAAAAAGGCAATCCAGCCGCCCAAAGCCAAGGCACCGCCCAACAGCATCAATAGCGGCCAAGCAATGCGGCGCCCGATATGGCGCAAAAAATGCGGCTTGCCGTCTTCCGCCGGCATCTTGCCCAGCAGCCGGTTGGAGAGAAAATACGCCCCCACCAGCAAAGCCAACGCCAACACCAAATCCACCCAGCCGAGCGTTTTGGATAAGCTACCGAGCAGCTGGTTCAGCCCAAATTCCTCGCGCGAAAACAGGCTGAGCAGAAAGGCGTGCAGATTGATGCCGAGTTGGTCGAGCCAATCAGCATTGGCAGCGGCAGTGAGCAAGGGAAGCATCATAATTTTTCCGTTTTTTCCGTGTGGTGTGTGATGGCGGCGATTATATAGGCAAACGGCGGGGCTTCATATGGCGGCTGGGGAAGGCTACCTGAAAAGCAGCGCATCAAATATCGGCATAGCCACACCGACCTACCCAGCCATCCGGCCAGCAAATGGGCGGGTATTCAACCCGCCCACTGCGTTTCAGGTAGCCTCAGATGTACAAGCCACTCAATCCTCGGGCTGGATAAAGCGCCATTGCCCCGGCAGCAAATCCTCACATTCCCAATCACCAAAGCGCAGGCGGTGTAGGGCTTCCACGCGGTTTCCTGCAGCGGCCACCATGCGTTTTACCTGGTGGTATTTGCCCTGGGTGATGGTGAGCAGCAGGCTGTGCGGGTTTTCCAATTCGGCCGCGGCAGCGGATACGGTTTCATTATCATCGTGCAGCAGCACGCCTTGGCGCAAGGCGGCGCACAGGCTTTCGCCGGCCGGGTGTTTGAGCGTTACGCGGTAAAATTTGGCCACATGGTGTTTGGGCGAGGTTTGGTGGTGGTTGAACGCGCCGTCGTTGGTAATGAGCAGCACGCCGGTGGTGTCGGCATCGAGCCGGCCGATGGCTTGCGGCTCGGTGGCGCGGATATGGTCGGGCAGCAGGGAAAACACGCTGGGGTAGTCGCGCGGTTTGTGCGAAGTTTCATAACCGGCGGGCTTGTGCAGCAGGATGTAGTAGTGCGGCAGGGGAATAACGGCAATCTCTTCGCCGTCGATGGCGAGGTACTGCACTTGGGCGGGCTCGATTTCGGCTGCGGGCTGTTCAGCGGTTTCGCTGTTAATCTCAATGCGGCCTTGTTCGACCAGCTGGCAGCATTGCTTGCGGCTGCCGATGCCTTGGGCTTGCAAGTATTTGGTGAGTTGCATGATGGGCGGATCGTAGATTGGATGCGGGGATTATAGCAAAGCAGTTTGGCAGCCCGGCTGCCCGCCGTTTGGAGGCTACCTGAAACCAATAAAGGCAAGGCCTGATCGGCGTGATAACACCAGCCAGTAAGCAAGCTGCCATATAAAAGGCTACCTGAAACGGTAAGCCGTGTTTTCAGGTAGCCTGTTAATCTTGCGGGTGCCGTTTAGGTGCGCCGTTGCAGTTTGCAGGCAAGCATGATGCCGGCGGCCAGCTCTTCCACGGATTTGTGGGTGGTGCTGGTGTAGGGGATGCCGTGCTGGCGGAACATGGATTCGGCCTCGTTCACTTCGCGCCGGCAGTTTTCCGGGCTGGCGTATTGGGAGTTGGGGCGGCGCTCGGTGCGGATATGGTGCAAACGGGCGGGGTCGATGGTGAGACCGAAGATTTTGGATTTGAAGGGTTTAACCATGCGCGGCAAGTCGGTGCTGTCCAAATCGTCGGGGGTGAGCGGGTAGTTGGCGGCGCGGATGCCGTATTGCAGGGCGAGGTAGAGGCAGGTGGGGGTTTTGCCGCTGCGGGATACGCCCATGAGGATCACGTCGGCATCGGCGAGATCTTTGGCGGACACGCCGTCGTCGTGGTTGAGGGAGAAGTTTACGGCTTCCATGCGGGCGTCGTAGCGCTCGGTGTTTTGGATGCCGTGGGTGCGCCCCACTTGCAGCACGGCCTGAGTGCCGAGCTCTTCTTCCAGTTTGTTGATGAAGGCATCAAAAAAGCTCAGGTGCAGGCCGTTACAGTTGCGGATGATGTGGCGGATATCTTCGCTAACGATACTGGTGAAGATAATGGGGCGCAGGTTGCAGCCGTCGGCAATTTTATTCACTTCGGCCACCACGCGTTCGGCTTTCTCGGGGGTGTCGATAAAGGGATAGGTGAAGCGTTTGAATTCGATGTCGTCGAACTGGTTGAGCAGGGCATCGCCCATACCCTCGGCGGTGAGGCCGGTGCGGTCGGAAATAAAAATGGCGTGGCGTGTGCAGGGAGGCATGATTATTCCTTTCAGGTAGCCTTAATGGGATGAGTAAACAGGTTTGAAAACGGCTTATTTTAGCAGCTTTTGTGATTCAAGTTTCAGGTAGCCCATGACAGAAATACGGCCAGCGGCTACAATACCGCCGTTTTCCCTTAACTACCCACAGGACGGAATAGAATCATGTCTGGCAAGAATGTAATCTGGTTTGAAAATCTGCGTATGACCGACGTGGAACAGGTGGGCGGCAAAAACGCCTCCTTGGGCGAAATGATCAGCCAGTTGGCTGAAAAAGGCGTGCGCGTGCCCGGCGGCTTTGCCACTACGGCCGAAGCCTACCGCGCATTTTTGTCGCACAACGGCCTGAATGAGCGCATTTCCGCCGCGCTGGCCGAGCTGGATGTAGACGATGTGGTCGAGCTGGCACGCGTGGGCGCGCAAATCCGCCAATGGATTTTGGACACCCCCTTCCCTGCCGAGCTGGAAGCCGACATCAAGGCCGCATGGGACAAACTGGTGGCCGATGCGGGCACCGACCAAATTTCCGTAGCCGTGCGTTCTTCCGCCACCGCCGAAGACTTGCCCGATGCCTCCTTTGCCGGACAACAGGAAACCTTCCTGAATATCCAAGGCCTGGAAAACGTGAAAGAAGCGATGCACCACGTGTTTGCCTCGCTCTATAACGACCGAGCCATCTCCTACCGCGTGCACAAAGGCTTTGAGCACGACGTGGTGGCCCTCTCCGCCGGCGTGCAGCGCATGGTGCGCTCCGACAGCGGCGCTTCCGGCGTGATGTTCACCATCGACACCGAATCCGGCTTCGACCAAGTGGTGTTCGTAACCGCCTCCTACGGCCTGGGCGAAACCGTGGTGCAAGGTGCGGTAAACCCCGACGAATTCTATGTACACAAGCCCACCCTGCGCGCCGGCCGCCCTGCCATCCTGCGCAAAACCATGGGCTCCAAACTGATTAAAATGGTGTTCACCGATACCGCCGAAACCGGCAAATCTGTGCAGGTGGTGGACGTGGACGAAGCCGAACGCAAACGCTTCTCCATCAGCAACGAAGAAATCACCGAATTGGCCAAATACGCGCTGATTATCGAAGAGCACTACGGCCGCCCGATGGACATCGAATGGGGCCGCGACGGCTTGGACGGCAAGCTCTACATTCTGCAGGCTCGCCCCGAAACCGTGAAATCGCAGGAAGAACGCAACAGCACCCTGCGCCGCTACCGCATCGAAAACAAATCTACCGTATTGTGCGAAGGCCGCGCCATCGGCCAGAAAGTCGGCCAAGGTACCGTGCGCCTGATTAAAAGCGCTGCCGAAATGGACCAAGTGCAGGCCGGCGACGTATTGGTAACCGATATGACCGACCCGGATTGGGAACCGGTGATGAAACGCGCCTCCGCCATCGTGACCAACCGCGGCGGCCGCACCTGCCACGCTGCCATTATCGCCCGCGAATTGGGCATTCCGGCAGTAGTGGGTTGCGGCGACGCCACCGATGTGCTCACCCACGGCCAAAACGTAACCGTATCCTGCGCCGAGGGCGACACCGGCCTGATTTACGACGGCCTGCTGAAAGTGGAAGTGATTGATTTGGCACTGGACAACATGCCTGCTTCACCGGTGAAAATCATGATGAACGTGGGCAACCCCGAGCTTTCCTTCGGCTTTGCCAGCCTGCCCAGCGAAGGCATCGGCCTGGCACGTATGGAGTTCATCATCAACCGCCAAATCGGCATCCACCCGCGCGCCCTGCTCGAATTCGACCGCCAGGATGCCGAACTGCAGGCGCAGATTAACGAGCGCATCGCCGGCTACGCCTCACCGGTGGATTTCTACGTGGACAAACTGGCCGAAGGCATCGCCACCATCGCCGCCTCCGCCTACCCGAAAAAGGTAATCGTGCGGATGTCCGACTTCAAATCCAACGAATACGCCAACCTGCTCGGCGGCAATATCTACGAGCCGCACGAAGAAAACCCCATGCTCGGCTACCGAGGCGCCGCCCGCTACATTTCGCCCGATTTCAAAGAGTGCTTCGCGCTCGAATGCCGCGCCCTGAAATACGTGCGCGACGAAATGGGGCTCACCAACGTGGAAATCATGATCCCCTTCGTGCGCACCCTGCATGAAGCCGAAGCCGTGGTGAAAGCACTGAAAGAAAACGGCCTGGAGCGCGGCAAAAACGGCCTGCGCCTGATTATGATGTGCGAGCTGCCCACCAACGCAATCCTGGCCGAACAGTATCTGAAATACTTTGATGGCTTCTCCATCGGCTCCAACGACATGACCCAGCTCACCATCGGCGTAGACCGCGACAGCGGCGGCCCGATTGCCGGCACCTTCGACGAGCGCGATCCGGCGGTGAAAGTGATGCTGCACCTGGCCATCAAAGCCTGCCGCAAGCTGAACAAATACATCGGCATCTGCGGCCAAGGCCCGTCCGACCACCCCGACTTCGCCAAATGGCTGGTTGAACAAGGCATCGAAACCATTTCGTTGAACCCGGATACCGTGATTGAAACCTGGCTCTATCTGGCTAAAGAGCTGCCGCCCAAGCAGTAAGCCAGGCTAGCAAGCCATAGCAAAGGCTACCTGAAAACACCCGCAGCTATTTTTACACAGCGGGGTTTTCAGGTAGCCTCAATTACATCCTGTCCATACGGCAAGCAATTCGTGCTGCTTTTTGCAGCAATATGCAAATTTTGCTGCCGCCTCAGGCGGCTTGGATTATAATGCCGCCCTGCGAAAGGCTACCTGAAATTTTCAGGTAGCCTCTGCACACACTCCTCCAGTTAAACACCCTCCCCCAATCCGACGCCATGAACGATTTCATCATCACCCCCTTCGAATCGGTACGCACCAACTCGGAGATGTTCCGTTTGGATGCCACGTTCGACAGCATCAACCAAGAATGGGGCGAGGCCTCAAAAATCCTAATCGACAACATCCTGCGCCAAACCACCGAATACCGTTCCGCCTGCGAGCTGATATATGAAAATCAGGACAAAAAGCTGAAGGCCATTATCTGCAACAAACACACCAACCCCACGCTAAACGGCCTGCCCGTGTTCTCTGCCGAAAGCATTGCCTCTTGGAAAGAACAATACGATTATGTGGAGGATAAATACTATCTCACCATTCCCGACTTGGGCGTGTGCATCGGCGGCATGGGCGGCAAGAAAATCCCCAAAGGTGAAGACCGGCTGGTCATTGTGTTTGCACGCAGCGAGATTGAGTATTACAAAATGTTTGTTCAGGTATAGCCGGCTTTTCAGGTAGCCCGTACACACCACCATAAGGATTCCCTCCCATGACCACCCATTTAGGTTTTCCGCTGGAAACCGTTGCCGTTTTCGTTGTCCTCTCCGTGGGCGCGATTGCCATTGATCTGTTTGCCCACCGCAACGACCAGCCCATGTCGCTCAAAAGCGCCGCGCTGTGGTCGGTGTTTTGGATTGCGGTATCGCTGGCGTTCGGCGGCTATTTGTGGTTCCACCACGGCAGCGAGACGGCCAGCCTGTTTTTCACCGGTTATGCGCTGGAGAAAGTGCTGTCGGTGGACAACCTATTCGTGATTATGGCCGTGTTTTCCTGGTTTAAAATCCCGGAGGCCTACCGCCACCGTGTGCTGTATTGGGGCATCATCGGCGCGATTGTGTTCCGCATGGTGTTCGTGGCTATCGGCACCGGCCTGATGGCGCTGGGGTCTTATGTGGAGCTCGTGTTTGCCGCGGTGGTGGGCTGGACGGGCATCATAATGCTGCGCCGCGATGAAGAGGAAGAAGCCAATGAAGACTACTCCGAACACCTGGCCTACCGCTGGGTACACCGCTTCTTCCCGGTATGGCCGCGCCTCCACGGGCACAATTTCTTCCTGCGCAGCCACGAGCTCACCGAAGCCTGCCGCCAAAATCCCGACGTGCACCTCGAGCCGGCCGGCGAAGACCTGAAACACCCGGAGCAGAACCACCCGCAGCCGGTGAAGAAAGGCGCACTGGTGGCCACGCCGCTGTTTTTGTGTTTGGCCATTATTGAAATTTCCGATGTGATGTTTGCCTTCGACAGCGTACCGGCGGTAATTGCCGTATCCAAAGAGCCGCTGATTGTGTACAGCGCCATGATGTTCGCCATCC
>CAUPYH010000011.1:0-32446 GCA_963515595.1 uncultured Eikenella sp.
CGTCTTCTTCTTCGCGGACGATGTGGCTGTTCCAGAGTTTGTCGTAGAGGGTTTGTGCGCTCATTGGATTTATTCCTTGATATGATTTTGAGGTGGATTATGCACAGAATGTCTAAAAAATGCAAGAATAGAAAAGTAAAGATTATCCTGGGTGTGGAACGGTTGGATTTATTTATACGTTTTGTCTAATTGGATTGGTGGGAGGCTACCTGAAACGTGGTTTTAGCCAAATTGCCTTGAATAAAATGGAAATATCTGTACGCCAGATAGTGGATAAAAATAATGGGATAAGGCCGAGGCTGCGGCGGCGTAGGTAGTACTCCAGACCAGCCAACACGGCAGCTTTCTTATTTTGATTCGCTATACCGGCCACTCCGAGTTTGGAGTGGATGTGCCCAACGCTTATAATTCATGCTTGGTTTTACCACCCATTTGCCGCTTGTGCCACCCGTAGGCTACCTGAAAGAATCCGCTATGATCGAATACCGTTACCCCGCCGTCCAAGCTGCTGCCGAAGTGTTGCAGCGTTTGGCACCGCAGGCCGCCGAGCCGGTGCTGCCGCTGTTGGACGAACTGTTTGCCGCGCAAGAGGGCGGCCACAGCTACATCACGCTTACGCTGCAAGAGGCTGATGCGTTGCGGCAGGCCGCGCCGGTGGTGGGCGATGGCGGCGCGTTCACGCCTTTGGTGTTGCGCGGGCGGCGGCTGTTTAGCGGCAGGCTGTTTGCGTTGGAGCGCAGCGTGGCCACCGAATTGCAGCGAATTGCCCGCAGCCGGGTGAGGCTACCTGAAAATGCCGGGCTGCGGCAACGGTTGCGCGATTGGTTTCCCGATGCCGGGCATAACGGGCAGCGGCTGGCTGCCGCGCTGGCGGTGTTGCAGCCGCTGATGTTGGTAACCGGCGGGCCGGGCACGGGCAAAACCACCACGGTGGCCAAGCTATTGGCGCTGCTGTGTGCAGATGCGGCCGAGATGCCGCGCATCGCGCTCACCGCTCCCACCGGCAAGGCTGCCGCCCACATGACCCATTCGCTGCACCGTGCGTTGGGTAGCTTTAAAGTGGGTAGCGAACAGGTGCTGCAGCATTTGATAGCCTTGGAAGGACAAACTGTCCACCGTCTGCTGAAGCTGAACCCAGCAGTCGGCTATTCGAAATTTAACCGTGAGCAGCCGTTGCCCTTCGATATTGTGGTGGCCGACGAGGCTTCCATGCTGGATTTGCCGCTACTGCACCAATTATTGTGCGCCATTCCCGAGCATGGCCGCCTGATTTTGTTGGGCGATGAAAACCAGCTGCCGCCGGTGGGCATCGGTGCAGTGCTACCCGTGTTGGCGCAGCCCACCGTGCTCACGGCTGAAGAAGCCGCGCGGTTGGCCGAGTGGCTGCCCGAAGGCGTGCCGTTTGAAGTGCGGGATAACCCGCCCCCCTTGGCCGGCAACGTGGCGCGGCTGGAATACAGTCACCGTTTCGACCCGCAGCGCGGCGTGGGTGCATTGGCGCAGGCCGTGGTGAACGGGGAGGCTGCCGCCGCTGAAGCCGCGTTTGCCCGCTTTACCGACGACTTGTTCAGGCTACCTGAAACCCCCGCCGCCTTGGCGCGGCACTTTGCCAAACAGTACGAGGCCTACTGGCAGGCGGTAAACAGCGGCGACCCGGCGGCCTGCTTTTCCTCCCAGCAGCAGTTGGTGGTGCTGGCCGCATGGCGCAGCCAGGCGGCAGAGTTCAACCGCGAATACCGCAAGCTCCTGGCCGCGCAGGGTAGGGCGGCTGAACAGGGCTGGTTTGCCGGGCAGGTGCTGATGGTGGCGGAAAACGATTATGCCGTGAACGTGTTTAACGGTGACATCGGCATCGTGTTGCCGCATGGCGACGGGCTGGCTGCGTTTTTCCCCGATACCGGCGGCTTCCGCGCCGTATCGCTCAGCCGGCTGCCCGCGCACGATACCGCCTTCGCCATGACCGTACATAAAAGTCAAGGCTCGGAATACCAGGAAGTGTGGCTCTTGGGCGACGAGACCGACTCCGCCCTGTTCGACCGTACCCTGCTCTACACCGCCATCACCCGCGCCCGCCGCCGCTTCGGCTACGCCGGCCAGATGAGTGCCCTTGCTGCTGCCGTGCAACGCAAAAACCACCGCCGCACCGGTTTGGGTGAGGTGTTGCGATTGGCGAAGTAAGAGGCGGGTGTTGCGAAGAGAAAGGCTACCTGAAAATTTCAGGTAGCCTTAATTTATAGTCAAAATACTTACTTTTTCATGCTAAAAAGAGAGGATTGGTAGACAATCTGTTTTGTATAGAGACACTGTTCCTTGTCTTGTAGTGGGGCAAGGCTGGGTGGTGTGGTTGCCTGATGTGGCAGTATTGTTGGTTTGTTGAAGCAGCAAGTGCCATTTTTTTTTCTCGCTACTTTCGGAGAGTGGTGGAGTTATGCGGCAATAAAAACGATAGCTATATTTTAGGGGCGTGGCGGAGACGCTGGATAATCAGGCACATGATTAAAGGCTACCTGAAAATGGATTGGAGTTTTCAGGTAGCCTTGTGATTTATGAAGGTGTGGAGCAGAGGTATCAGCCAACGGCTGATGTCAGGAATGTGTTGGCACATATTTCCTGCCCCAGCCTATACGTCCGAAACGGGGAGGCGGCGTAGGGTAATACTGCTGCTAATATTGCAGATAATCAAGCTACTGCAGATGAGTTATCTACACTTCGTGATGTTTCAGGTAGCCTTTAATGGCGGATGGGATTTAGATGGTTTTGCCTACTCTTCGCCCAATAATTGCTCGCGGGTGAGCAGGAAAACGCTGCTGCCGCCGTCGCTTTGTTCGGGCCAGAAGAAGGGGAGCTGAGGGAAGGCGGTTTCGAGGGCTTCGCGGTTGTGGCCGATTTCCACCAGCAATATGCCGCGTGGATTGAGGAAGCGGGGGGCGTGTTGGAGGATTTGGCGGGTGGCGTCGAGGCCGTCTTCACCGCTGCCGAGTGCCATTTCGGGTTCGTGCAGGTATTCGGTGGGCAGGGCGGCGACGCTTTCGGCGTTTACGTAGGGCGGGTTGGAGATGATGAGGTCGTAAGTGCCGGAAAGGTTGGTGAAGAGGTTGCTTTGAATCAGGCGGACGCGATCCTCTAGGCCGTAGTTGGCCACGTTGATGGCAGCTACTTCCAAGGCCTCAGGGCTGAGGTCGGCGGCGTCGACTTGGGCTTCGGGGTAGTGGCAGGCGGCTTGGATGGCGAGGCAGCCGCTGCCGGTGCAGAGGTCGAGCACGCGGCGGATCTGGTTGCTGTCGCCTGTCCACGGGGCGATGGGCTCGCCGAGTTGTTCGTAGATGAATGAGCGGGGGATGAGCACGCGTTCGTCCACATAAAATTCGAAGTCGCCCTGCCAGGCTTGGCGGGTGAGGTAGGCCATGGGTAGGCGTTCGTTGACGCGGCGTTCGGCCAGGCTGAGTACGGCATCGATTTCTTCGGGCAGGAGCGCGGCGTCGAGATAGGGCTCGAGGGTGTCGAGCGGGAGGTACAGGGTGTGGAGGATGAGGTAGGCGGCTTCGTCGTGGGCGTTGTCGCTGCCGTGGCCGAAGCTGAGGCGGGCTTGGTTGAAGTGGCTGGTGCAAAAGCGCAGGAGGTCGCGCGGGGTGCGGAGGTGTTGGCGGGCTTGGGCAAACATGGTGTTGGCGTGTTTATGAAATGGTAAGGGGTGGGATTATAACGGATTGGTGGAGCAGGCTACCTGAAAATTTGGCGGGGCGGTTTGTGGCGGCTATGGAATAGTGTATGATTAATTTGTTGCTTAAACATTGGTTTAAGGAGAGAGTGATGTTGGCGAAACTTTTTCAGGTAGCCTTTGCCGGCGTGCTGCTGGCGGGTTGTGCGATGACGCCGCAGCAGCGTGCGGCCTATGAGGCGGCAAGAGAGCGGGAGATGAAACAGACGGCAGTGGCACTGGCGGCACAGTGCGACCGGCGAACGGCTGAGCTGTTGGCTTTGCAGCAGGAGGATTACTTGGGGGTGGCGGATGCCGAGAAACCTAAGTTGCAGCGTGAATACCGGCGGCGGATTGCGGAGCCGTCTTTTCAGGCTTGTTATCGGATGGCTTGGGAGAATCTGGTGTATCGGCAGCAGCTGGAAATGTTGGAGCGGCGCGAGCGGCGGCGTGAGTTGGAGTGGATGATGTATCGGCCGTATTATCCGTATTGGTGGTAGGGGGGTTTTTATCAGTTTGGTTATATTCGGTTTCCAATAGATTGTTGGGAGCCGATTTTTTATTGCTAATCATATAATTATTTTATAAGTAAATATTCATTTAATCTAATTAGAAATTGTTTGCATTTTGCTCTGCTGCAAGGATATAATCGGCCGGATATGAATTTTGTAAGGAGCGGCCGGCGATGCTGATTGCTTTTTTGATTATGCTGCGCGAGGGCATCGAGGCGGCTTTGATTGTGGGCATTGTGGCCGGCTTTTTGAAGCAGGGCGGCTATCGGCATATGATGCCGAAAGTGTGGCTCGGCGTAGTGCTGGCAGCGGCAATGTGCCTGTTTGCCGGTTGGTTTATTTATAAAAAAACAGGCGAAATTCCGCAGAAGCAGCAAGAGTTTGTGGTGGGCGTGATCGGCTTGGTGGCCGTGGCGATGCTCACTTATATGGTGTTGTGGATGCAGAAGGCGGCCAAGTCGATAAAGCAGCATTTGCAACAGTCGGTGAGCGATGCGCTCAACCGCGGCAACGGACATGGCTGGGCATTGGTTGGCATGGCCTTTTTGGCGGTGGCGCGCGAAGGTTTGGAGAGCGTGTTTTTCCTGCTGGCGGTATTTAACCAAAGCCCCACGGCGGCCATGCCGCTGGGCGCAGTTTTGGGGCTGGCCGCTTCGGCCGTGGTGGGCTGGCTGATTTATCAGGGCGGGGTGCGCATCAACCTGGCGCGTTTTTTCCGCTGGACGGGCGTTTTCCTGATTTTTGTGGCCGCAGGCCTTACTTCTGGCGCGTTCCGCGCGCTGCATGAAGCGGGCGTGTGGAATGTATGGCAGGTGAATCCGTTTGATTGGTCTTCACACACACCGCTGGATTGGTCGCATTTTTTGCATGAAGACAGCCCGCTAGGCGTGCTGCTTGGCGGTTTCTTCGGCTATACCGATCATCCGGTATTGTCTGATTTTATTCTCTATTTCGCTTATCTGATTCCCGTGTTGTTTTTGTTTTTGCGTGGCAGCAAGCCGGCTGCCGTATCTTCCCAAACTAGCTAGTTTTTGTATTTGAAAGGTTAAATTATGAAGCAACTGAATCTTACCGCCTTGGCCGTGTTGGCCGCTTTGGGCTTGGCTGCCTGCCAGCCGCCAGCCGCCGAACAGCCTGCTGCGCCCGCTTCCGGTGCGTCTGCTGCTTCCGGCGCAGCCGCCACCGCTAATGCTGACGGCAGCTTCAATATTGCGGTAAACGACCACGCCTGCGACCCGATGGAACTTACCGTGCCCAGCGGGCAGGTGGTGTTCAACATCAAAAACAACAGCACCCGCAAGCTGGAGTGGGAAATCCTCAAGGGCGTGATGGTGGTGGATGAGCGCGAAAATATCGCCCCCAGCCTGAGCGACAAAATGACCGTTACCCTGCTGCCGGGCGAATACGAAATGACCTGCGGCCTGTTGAACAACCCGCGCGGCAAGCTGGTGGTAACCGACAGCGGCTTCAAAGAAGCTGCCGGTGAAGCCAATATGGAAAAACTCGCTCAGCCTTTGGCCGACTATAAAGTTTACGTGCAAAACGAAGCTGCCCAGCTGGTGACTAAAACCACTGCTTTCGTAGAAGCTGTGAAAGCCGGCCGCACCGAAGATGCCAAAGCCATGTTTGCCGACGTACGCACCCACTACGAGCGCATCGAGCCAATTGCCGAGTTGTTTAACGAGCTCGATCCCGCCATCGACGCGCGCGCCGACGACTTCAAAGATAAAGAGCAAGACCCGGGTTTCGGCGGCTTCCACCGCATCGAACACGCCCTGTGGACGCTGAACACCACCAAAGGCATGGAGCCGATAGCCGACAAACTTCTGGCCGACGTGCAGAAACTGAAACAGGAAATCGACATCCTCACCTTCCCGCCGAGCAAAGTGGTGGGCGGTGCTGCCGTGTTGATTGAAGAAGTAGCCAACAGCAAAATCAGCGGTGAGGAAGACCGCTACAGCCGCACCGACCTGAGCGACTTCCAAGCCAACATAGAGGGTGCACAGAAAATTATCGAGCTGTTCCGCCCGATGATTGCCGAGAAAGACCAAGTCCTGTTGGATAAAACCGATGCCAACTTCAAACAGGTAACCGACATCCTCGCCAAATACCGCACCGAAAAAGGCTTCCAGCCCTACGACAAACTCACCGATGCCGACCGTAAAAACCTGCAGGCACCGATTAACGCCTTGGCCGAAGATTTGGCTAAATTGCGCGGTATTCTCGGTTTGAACTAAATGCAAGCCATCGTGTTTGATTTAGTTGGATGAAAGATTTTCAGGTAGCCTGTGTTCAGTATAGAGGCTACCTGAAAATTTATAGTGGATGAAAATCGCAATGCTACGGCGTTGGCTCGCCTTGACGTACTACCTGTACGCCTTGCGGCTCGCCGCCTGGTATCATTTTTATTTTAATCCACTATAATCACTCATCAAAACAGCATATATTGCCAAGCAACCTATCCCTACTCCCGGCAGGAGAAAAATATGAGTCACAACGAACACCCCCAATCCCCGTCCAAACGCAATCTCTTCAAAGGCCTCGCCGTTGGCGCCGCTGCCGCTGGGCTGGCTGCTTGCGGCCTGAACAGCAATGGTCAAAGTGCCGAAGGTAGCGCGGCGCAAAACAGCGGCGGCAGCGCCGATCACCATTCCGATCAAAGCTTCCCTTTCTACGGCACCCACCAAGCCGGCATCACCACGCCCCACCAACAATTCGCCATCATGGCCGCCTTCGACGTGCTGGCCAAAACTCCCAAAGAGCTCGAACACCTTTTTCGCGCCATCACTGCCCGCGCCGATTTCCTCACCAAAGGCGGCGAATTGCAAGACGGCGATTCCAAACTCCCCCCGCAGGGCAGCGGCATCCTCGGCAAGATCATCAAACCTGACGGCCTCACCATCACGCTCAGCGTGGGCAACAGCCTGTTTGACGAACGCTTCGGCCTCGCTCCGCACAAGCCCAAGCATCTGCAGGAAATGAAAGACTTCCCCAACGACAAACTGCAGAGCGAATGGTGCGACGGCGATATCAGCATCCAAATCTGCGCCTTCAGCCCCGAAACCTGCCAAAACGCCCTGCGCGACCTGATTAAAAACACCGCCCAATTTGCCGTTATCCGCTGGAGCATCGACGGCTTCCTGCCTAAAGCCGAGCCTGGTGCGTTGGCTGCCCGCAACCTGTTCGGTTTCCGCGACGGCTCCGGCAATCCCGATGTCTCCAAGCCCGAAACCGCCGATGCTGTAGTGTGGAGCGGCGTGGCTGAAAACAGTAAAGACGAACCAGCCTGGGCCAAAAACGGCAGCTACCAAGCTGTGCGCCTCATCCGCCATTTCGTAGAATTTTGGGATAGAACACCGTTGCAAGAACAGCAAACCATCTTTGGTCGCGAAAAATACAGCGGCGCCCCGCTGGGCATGAAAAACGAAGGCGATATTCCCAACTACGCCTCCGACCCCGAAGGCAAAACCCTTCCCACCGACAGCCATATGCGGCTTGCCAATACCCGCGATCCCGAATTCATGAAACGGCATCTGCTCTACCGCCGCCCCTTCGACTATTCGCGCGGCCTCTCCAAAGCCGGCCAGCTCGATGTGGGTCTGATCTTCATCTGCTACCAGGCCAACCTCGACGACGGCTTCATCTTCGTGCAGAAACTGCTCGACTTCGAGCCTTTGGAAGAATACATCAGCCCCTTTGGCGGCGGTTACTTCTTCACCCTGCCCGGTGCGGAGCAGGGCGGCTACCTCGGGCAGAGCCTGCTGGCCAATGTGCTGGCGTGATTGAATGTACGGATAGCTTGTTCGCAAAACGATATTGGTTTGAGCCTGGCTTGCAGCGATGCAAGAAAGCGGATGAGCCGCCCGTACTTCGATATGGCCACTAATATTTGAGGCTACCTGAAAAATGAAACCCGTCTGCTTGTGCAAACGGGTTTTGTCTTGTTCAGGTAGTCTCAGCTGCGCCGAAGTAATGTTTCATCTAAAGCAAACCAACTTAACTTTCGCTACTGCGTGGATTTGCCTTGCCATACCTCTGTACTGCCTGCGGCTCACCGACTTGTATTAAAGGTTAATTTGGCTTGCTATATCAGGCCGAAAAGGCTACCTGCAAGTGGAAATCCATTTTCAGGTAGCCTGTTTGTTTTCAGGCAGCCTCTTTCAAAGCTCAGCCGTTCTTTTTGCGGGGGCGGGGCTTGCGTTTGGCTTTGGGCTGGGCAGCCTGAGCTGGCTGGCTGTTTTTGCGGCTGCGGGTTTTCTTAGCCGGAGCAGCGGGGGCTTTGGCCTTGCTTTTAGCGGCAGGTTTGCCGGTCGGGGCTGGGCTGCGGGCTCTCCCTTTTGCTGTGGCAGTTTTCCCTTTGACAGCAGGCTTTTTGCCTTTGCCGGGCAGGCTGCCGCCGCTGATGAGCATAAGGTCGATTTTGCGGGTATCCAAGTCGGCACGGGCCACCTGAACCACAACTTTGTCGCCCATGCTGAAACGCAAGCCGCTGCGTTCGCCTTCGATGCTCATGGTTTCGGCGCGGTAGTTGAAGTAGTCTTCGCCCAATTCGCTGATGTGGACGAGGCCTTCAATGTGGATGTCGTCGAGGGTGACGAACAGGCCAAAGCCGGCCATGCCGCTGACTGTACCGCTGAATACTTCGCCCACTTTGTCTTGCATGTAGTAGGTTTTAAGCCAGTTTTCCACATCGCGGCTGGCTTCATCGGCACGACGCTCACATTGAGAGCTGTGGATGCCCAGTGCGCTCCAGTTTTCGGCAGGGTTGTAGCGGCTACCTGAAAGCACGGCTTTGATGGCGCGGTGCACGAGGAGATCGGGGTAGCGGCGGATGGGGGAGGTGAAGTGGGTGTAGGCGGGGTAGGCGAGGCCGAAGTGGCCGCTGTTTTCTGGCTCGTACACGGCCTGCTGCATGGAGCGCAGGAGCATCACTTGAATCAGCTCGCGGTCGGGGCGGTCGGCGGTTTGGGCGAAGAGCGCGGCGTAATCCAGCGGAGTGGGTTTGTCGCCGCCGCCGAGGCTGAGGCCGAGCAGGCCGAGCTGCTCGCGCAGGGTGGCGAGCTTTTCCGGGGTGGGGCCAGAGTGGTTGCGGAATATGGCGGGATGCTGGTGTTTCAGCAGGAATTCGGCAGCGCACACGTTGGCGGCGAGCATGCATTCTTCAATCAGGCGGTGGGCTTCGTTGCGCACCACGGGCACGATGCGTTTGATTTTGCCCTGTTTGTCGAAAATCATCTCGGTTTCGGTGGTTTCAAACTCCATCGCGCCGCGCTGGCGGCGTTTTTTGAGCAGGATTTGATAGAGTTTGTAGAGAGTATCGATGTGCGGCTTGAGCGGATTGTCGCTGCCGTTTTGGATCCAGTCCCACACTTGGGTGTAGGTGAGGCGGGCATGGGAGCGCATCACGGCGGGGTAGAAACGGTAGGATTTAAGATTGCCGGCGTAGGTGAACACCATGTCGCACACCATACACAACCGATCCACATCGGGATTGAGCGAGCAAATGCCGTTGGATAGGCTTTCTGGCAGCATGGGAATCACGCGGCGCGGGAAATATACGCTGGTGGCGCGATCCAGCGCGTCGGCATCAATCGCGTCTTTCGGCTTCACATAGTGGCTCACGTCGGCAATGGCCACCACCAGGCGGAAATTGCGACCCTGTTTTTCGGCATATACGGCATCGTCGAAATCGCGCGAGCTTTCGCCGTCTATCGTTACCAGTGGCAAATCGCGCAGGTCTTCACGGCCTTTGAGGTCGGTTTTACGCACGGCGGAAGGGATCTTCGCGGCAGCTTTTTCGCAGGCAGTGGAGAATTGGTGCGGCAGGTGGTGCTGGCGCACGGCAATTTCGATTTCCATGCCGCTGTCGGCATAGTTGCCCAATACTTCCACCACGCTGGCCACGGCGGGGCGGTGCGCGTCGGGGTAGGCATCGATTTGGGCCACCACCACTTGGCCGGGCTTGGCTTTGCCCACCGAATCGGGTTCGAGCAGGATGCTGTCGGGCAGGCGGCTGTCTTCGGGCGAGAGCATGGCGATGCCGTGCTCTATCATGAGCCGTCCGACTACGGTTTTCTGCGCACGTTCAATCACATCGAGCACCTGGCCTTCGCGGCGGCCGCGCCGATCTGTGCCGGCCGGGCGCACGGTTACCGTGTCGCCATGCATCAGGCCGCGCATTTGGCGGGCGGGCAGCACGAAATCACCCTGGCCATCGGGCGTGAGCGGTACGGCAAAACCGAAGCCGTCTTTATGCGCTTCAACGCGGCATTTCACCAGCGCGAGTTTTTCGGCAGCGCACACCATGCCGCGCCGGTTGATGAGGATTTGCCCGTCGCGCGCCATCGCAGTCAGGCGGCGCTCGAAAAAGGGCATTTCGTGCTCGGCAATATCGAGTAGGATGGCTAAAGATTCGGTTTTCAGCGGCACGCCCCTGTCTTCCAGCATTTCGGTAATCCATTCGCGACTGGGCAGGGGGTGTTCGTAGCGTTGAGTTTCCCGCTGCAGATAAGGGTCTTGCAGTCGGAGCGAGGTTTTCTTCTTCATATATAAATTGACAAGTGGAAAATTGGCGCTATAATGCGCGTTTCTTGCATAAAGAGCAATGCACTTTACCGCAAAGTTCGATTAAAGCAAAGCCCAGGTGGCGGAATTGGTAGACGCGCCAGCTTCAGGTGCTGGTATCCTCACGGGTGTGGAAGTTCGAGTCTTCTCCTGGGCACCAAAACGCAGCGCAAGCTGCTTTTACTTTGCATTCACAATCTAGCTTTGCCCAGGTGGCGGAATTGGTAGACGCGCCAGCTTCAGGTGCTGGTATCCTCACGGGTGTGGAAGTTCGAGTCTTCTCCTGGGCACCAAAGAATCAATAACATCCCGCATGGTTTGAACCTTGCGGGATTTGTTTTGTGCGTATGGATATGAGCCAACAAGCGGAAGGCTACCTGAAAAGCGTGGGCTTTGTGGAAAATAACTCTATATCTGAGGTGAAGTATGCAACAAACCTATTTATTCCCAATCCTGTTTATTGTTTATATTATACAAGTTAATATTCATTTAATTTTAAGCTATAAAATATTCAAACAGGAAAAAGCTATTTCTGGATTTGGTGATTTTATGTTGAAATCTGCTTCACTCTATCCTTTAATGTTTAAAATATTGCTGGGTAAGAGAAATAGCTCGCCCCTTGCGAAGCTGTATAGAATTAATTTCTTTTCAGCATTGGCTATATTCGTGCTTATGCTAATGATATTTATAGTTGAATTGGTAGGGTAGGCAATTGATTGTTTATGTGTGCAATACCAAGCCTCTTTATTGGTTTTGTTATTGATGGTTTTTAGTCATCTTTATTTCTATTTTGCAAAAGGCTACCTGAATATTTTCAGGTAGCCTTTTGCTTTGCAAACTGCAAGCAGCAATCAGAATTTCACACCTTTGTGCAGAGCCACTATGCCGGCACTCATGTTGTGGTAGTCCACGCTGTCGAAGCCGGCGTCGAGCATCATTTGCTTGAGGGTTTCCTGGTCGGGATGCATGCGGATGGATTCGGCCAGGTATTGATAGCTGTCGGCATCTTTGGCGATGAGTTTGCCCATCAGCGGCAGGAGCTTGAAGGAGTAGAGGTCGTAGGCCGGAGCAAGCGGCTTGGCCACTTTGGAAAACTCCAGCACCAAGAGTGTACCACCGGGCTTGAGCACGCGGTGCATTTCTTTGAGGGCGGCGTCTTTATGCGTCATATTGCGCAGGCCGAAGGATACGGAAACGAGGTCGAAATAGTTATCCGGGAAGGGGAGTTTTTCGGCATCGCATACGGCCACGGGCAGGAGCAGGCCTTCGTTGAGCAGGCGGTCGCGACCCACGCCGAGCATGGAGGAGTTGATGTCGGTGAGCCAGACTTCGCCGTCTTTGCCCACGCGTTTGGCCCAACCGCGCGAGAGGTCGCCCGTGCCGCCGGCAATGTCGAGTACTTTACCGCCTTTGGGCACGCGGGCGGTGGTGAGGGTGAAGTGTTTCCACACGCGGTGCAGGCCGCCGGACATCACGTCGTTCATGATGTCGTATTTTTTGGCGACAGAATGGAATACTTCGGCCACTTTGGCGGCTTTTTCGCTTTCGTTTACGGTGCGGTAGCCGAAATGGGTTTGCTTGTCGGTCATTGTGGTGCTTTCAGGTAGCCTTTGGCGGCGGGGGTTAGGGCTGGCCTTTGGAAAAATGGTCAACGCAGCTGTTAATGGCAGTTTTGAGTTTGTTTTCGAAGGCTTTATCGTCGTGCTTGATGCTATAGCGGACGAGGTCTTGCTTCCATTGGTTTCGGTCGCTGTAGGTGGCGGCAGCTTCATCGTAGGCACAATTGCATAGTTTGGTACCAGTTTCAAGGGTAATGGCACCTTTAGAGGATCTATTTGCATTGTCGGCGCAGCCGGATACGAAGCCGTTGCGGATTTTAGTCTCGTCAAGTAGTTGGTCAGAGGCTTTGTCGGCGATTTTGTCGCAGCCGGCCAGGAGCAAGAAACTGAGGACGAACAGGGCGGGTTTGGTGGACATAAAGTGCTTTCAGGTAGCCTGCAGAAGGGTTACAGCTGGCCTTTGGAGAAGCGGTCGATACAGGTGGTCATGGCGGCTTGGATTTTGGCTTCCAGCTCTTTATTGTTTTGGTTCAGGCCGTAGCGGATGAGGTCTTTCTTCCACTCTTCGGAGTTGCTGTAGGTGGAGGCGGCTTGGTCGTAGGTGCAGCCGCACAGTTTGGTGGCTGCTACGTCGTTGATTGAGCCTTTGGAGGATTCGACGGCAGATTTGGCGCAGTTGGTAACGAATTCGCTGCGGGCTTTTTGGTCGTCGATTTGTCCGGCGGCGTTGTCGGCAACTTTGTCGGCAACTTTATCGCAGCCGGCCAGTAACAAAACGGAGGCGGCGATGAGGGCGGGGAGGGCGCGGCTTAATGCGGACATTTTTTTCCTTTCGGGATAGCAAGGGTTTGTTCGGTAGGTTCGCGGGAGGCGCCGGCTTCTTCAAGGCGGCGCAGGTAATCGGGCCACATTGTAGCGTATCCGCTTGCCAATTCATACAGGTAGCCCCAGCTGTAGAGGCCGCTGTCGTGGCCGTCGGAGAAGGTGATTTTGAGGGCGTAGTTGCCGGCGGGCTGCAGGTCGGTGATGCTGATGCCGGCTTTGCCGGTTTGCAGTTTGGCCTGCCCGTGGCCATGGCCGCGCACTTCGGCGCTGGGGGAATACACGCGCAGGTATTCGGCGGGCAGGGTATATTCGGCATCAGGGTAAACTAATACCAGGCCTTGGCGGCCAGCTTGCAGGCGGATTTGTTGCGGAGGTTGATGGAGCATGGGGTTCCTTTGCTGTGTGATAGAGGCTACCTGAAAATGGGGGTGGCGGTTAATGCGTATAGCAGGGCGGTGTGGGTTTCGCCGGTGAGCTTGGAAAAGAAGTGCTCTATGGTTTGCCGGTGGCGGAAGCCGCGTTTTTCCAGCACTTTTTGTGAGGGGATGTTTTCTTGATAAGCGCCGGCCAATAGGCGGGTTAGCCTTAGTTTTTCAAAAGAATAGGCAATCATGGCTTGCAGGGCTTCGGTGGCATAGCCTTTGCCCCAGAAGCTTTCGCCCAGCCAATAGCCTATTTCGGCTTCGCCTGCGGCCAGTGGCAAATTGCTGTCGTTTGGGAAGAGGAGACCGATGCTGCCGATGAGTTGATTGTCTGCCAGGCAGAT
Source organism: uncultured Eikenella sp. (assembly GCA_963515595.1). Classification (GTDB taxonomy): domain Bacteria; phylum Pseudomonadota; class Gammaproteobacteria; order Burkholderiales; family Neisseriaceae; genus Eikenella. The sequence continues at coordinate 13,924 of CAUPYH010000011.1, forward strand.
GGCGAAGGAATGGGGCTTAAGCAGGATATGTTCGATAATTTCCCGACTTTCTGCCACGCTTTTGTGCGGAAGCCAGCCGCACATTGCGCCTATCTTAGGGTTTTGGGCTTGCACGTAGAGCGCGGCAGCGTCGGCGAGTGTCCATGGGCGGAGGATAAGGCGGGCGGTGCGGAGGGTTTCCATTGCTTGCTTTCGGTTTGAGCGGTGCAGAAAGCTGCGGCGTTCATTGTTATTACGCTGAGGCTTCAGTTTTCAGGTAGCCTAAGTTTTCAGGTAGCCTATGCAGAATTTTAGCAGATGCCTGGTTGGGCTTGGCATTTGGCTTTTGGGCGGATTGGCGATATATTACCCGCTGCCGTGCAACCGAGCGAAGGGGGGCAAATGAGCGAGATAGAATTGTTGGCACACATCATCAAATGGCGCGACGAGCTTTCGGCCGATGTTCGGGTGCTGAAAAGTGATGCGGATATTTTTGTGCGCCCGTGTGCGATTAGGATTCTGCTCAGCCTGCTGCTGCGGGAAGGCTACCTGAAAAATAGCGATAACGATGAAGTGGTGCTCGAAATGGAGCTAAACCGGGCAACTTTGCAAGGCAGGGTGGATGTGAGCGATTCGCTGGGGCGGTATTATTATTTGGAAGAGAATGCAAAGATTGCAGATGAAGCCGGCTTGGCTTCATTAAGCGTTTATATTCAACAGGCCGCCGATGAATTATGCGTTGGCGGCTCATCAAAATAGGAACACATGATGCAAACCCAAGCCGTTATCCGACACATCAGCCGCTGGCTGGCCGATTATGCCGTGCGCGCGGGTGCGAAAGGTTTTGTGGTGGGCGTTTCCGGCGGGGTGGATTCCGCCGTGGTGTCTGCCCTGTGTGCGCACAGCGGGCTGGACGTGTTGTGCGTGGTACTGCCCATCCGACAACAGGCCGACCAGTTGCAGCGGGCCAACGAACACATCGCCGACTTGCAGCGCCGTTTTATCAACGTGCGCAGGCAAACGCTGGATTTAACCCCCACTTTCGAGCAGTTCGAGCGCAGCGTGGCTGACACCGCCGCCGCCAATAAAAACCTGGCCATGGCCAACACCCGTTCCCGCCTGCGTATGGCCGCGCTGTATTACTACAGCCAAATCAACGGCCTGCTGGTGGCGGGCACGGGCAATAAGGTGGAAGATTTCGGCGTGGGCTTTTTCACCAAATACGGCGACGGCGGCGTGGATTTAAGCCCCATCGGCGATTTGCTCAAAACCCAGGTATACACCCTGGCCGAAGCCTTGGCGGTGCTGCCCGCCATCCGCCAAGCCGCACCTACCGACGGGCTGTGGGACGAAGAGCGCACCGACGAGCAGCAGATGGGCGCGAGCTATCCCGAGCTGGAATGGGCAATGGCGCAAAGCGAAGCCGGCCGCCGCGCCGAAGAATTTGCCGGCCGCGAACGCGAAGTGTTCGAGATTTACCAACGCCTGCACCGTGCCACGCTGCACAAAATCCAGCCTATCCCTGTGTGCAAAATTCCCAGCGAATTATTTGATGAAAAGGAAAAATGATGATGAGAGTGCTGACCATGAACTTGCACGCCGTGCGCGCCCGTATTTGGGCTGCCGCCGAAGCGGCAGGCCGCCCCGAGCCCGAGCTGATTGCAGTGAGCAAAACCTTCCCCGCCGCCGATGTGCGCCTGTTGTGCCAGAAAAGCACGCAGCGCGATTTCGGCGAAAACTATCTGCAGGAATTTGAAGAGAAAAGCAGCGAGCTGGCCGATATTCCCGACATCCGCTGGCACATCATTGGCCATATCCAATCCAACAAAAGCCGCATCGCCGCCGAACGCGCCCATTGGGTGCACACCGTTGACCGCGAAAAAATCGCCCGCCGCCTGAGCGATCAGCGGCCGGAAACCATGCCGCCGCTGCAAGTGCTGATTGAAGTGAACATCGGCGGCGAAGACGTCAAACACGGCGTGCCGCCGCAGGAAGAAACGCTGCGCGAACTGGCTTTTCAGGTAGCCTCCCTGCCCAGGCTGAAATTGCGCGGCCTGATGTGCGTGGCGCGGCTGGGCAGCAGCGAAGAAGAGTTGCGCCGGCAGTTTGGCCGCATGAACGAATTGCTGCAATTTCTGCAGGCGCAGGGGCTGGATGTGGACGTGCTCTCCATGGGCATGTCGGACGATTTGGAAACCGCCGTCGCCTGCGGCGCCACCCATGTTCGCGTCGGCAGCGCCATTTTCGGAAAACGGGATTATGGCGAGTAAAGGTTTCAGGTAGCCTTTTGCCGACAAGGAAGGCTACCTGAAAACTATGCCACACTATGTGAAGATTCTGTTTTAACTTCGTTGCAGCTGCGGCTTTCAGGTAGCCTTTAGGCTTCCAAAGCCGGCTTGGAAATTGGAAACATGTTTACCCTACTTTCTTCAGAACAAATCATGGCCAGGCTGCCCAAGCGCGCAGTTGCGGTTAAGCGTTTGGACAAACTGCCGCCTTTGCCTGCGGCGTATCTGTCTTTTGTGCAGCAATGCGAAAGCGTGGAAATCACGCCCGATATCCGGCTTTGGGATTATCCAACCGCACTTGGCGAAAACCGCCGCCTGGGCAGCGACTATCCCGATGTGGCCGCGCGGTATTGGCTGATCGGCGATGCGGGGCGGGGCGATACCTGGTTCATCGGCAAAGAGAGCGGGAACATCCTGTTTTACGACCACGACCAAGGCGAATACGATGAAGCCGAGGTGCGGTTTGCCGATATGGGCATCGGTTTTACTCCCTTCCTGCAAACGGCCTTTCTTTTGCAAGAGCTTGAAGGGCTGCTCGATGCGCAACCAGAACTCAGCCAGCCAATACAGGATGCTTTCAAAACCCAGATGGATACCATTGCACCGGGTTTGTATGAGCAATATCCGTTTGCATATTGGTAGGCAACAGGCTACCTGAAAAGATGCAGATAGGTTTTCAGGTAGCCTGTCGGCAGGTAGGTGAGGCTACCTGAAACTTTCAAACCACCACATAAGGAAACATCATGACCATCTATTTTCTCGGCGCAGGCAATATGGCCTCTGCCATTATCGCCGGCATGAGCCGAGCCGGCGGGTTCGATATCTGTGCCATCGACTACAGTGCCGACAAGCTGGCCACGCTTGCGCAGCAATACGCCATCGCCACTGCTGCAGAACTGCCGCCGCTGAAGGAGGACGACGTATTGGTGTTGGCGGTGAAGCCGCAAGATATGCAGGCGGCGCTGCAAAAGGTACAAACAGGCGGCGCGCTGGTGTTGTCGATTGCCGCCGGGCTGCCATGCGCGGCCTTGAGCCGCTGGTTGGGCGGTACGCGCCGCATCGTACGCATTATGCCGAACACGCCGGCGCAAGTGGGGCAGGGTGTGGCCGGCTTGTTTGCCGACAGCGGCGCATCCGCTGCCGACCGGGAATTGGCCGACCGTATCATGCGCGCCAGCGGGCAGACCCTGTGGCTGGATAGTGAAGACGGCCTGCACCGCATCACCGGTATCAGCGGCAGCGGCCCGGCCTATGTGTTCTACCTGCTTGAAGCGCTGCAAAACGCCGCAAGGCAGCAGGGTTTCAATGCGGAAGAAGCACGGCAGCTCAGTTTGGCCACCTTCCAAGGCGCGGTGCGGCTGGCCGAGCAGAGCGGAGAAGAGTTTTCCGATTTGCGGCAAAAGGTTACTTCCAAAGGCGGCACCACTTATGCTGCGCTGCAAAGCTTTGAGGCGCACGGTGTGGCCGAAGCGATTGGCGCGGGCGTGGCCGCCTGTGTGGCGCGTTCGCAGGAATTGGCTGAGCAGTTGGCGGAATAGGGCGGTATGTTTAATCAATTTGCCGCCCTGCTCGCCGATGCGCTGGCCATGCTTCTGTTGGCACGCTGCCTGCTGCAATACGGCCGTTTGAATTATATGCATCCGTTGGCGCAGTTTTGCTGCCGCAGCAGCGACTGGCTGGTGAAGCCGCTGCGCCGCCTGCTGCCGCCCTTGGGCGGTTTGGACAGCGCCTGCATTTTGGCGGTCTGGCTGCTGTATGTGGTGTTGTATTTTTTGTTGTCGCTCATCAATCTTCCAGCGGAAATGTTCGGCTGGCCGATCGCAGCGGCAGATGTGCTGCTTGCCGCGCTCGCCCTGACGCGTTCGGCGGCTTATGTGCTGCTGGGCGGTTTGTTGTGGCGCATGGTGCTGTCTTTATCACAGGCGTATTCGCCGCTAGTGGCAGTGCTCAACCGTGTGTATGAGCCGCTGTGCCGCTCGTTTGCCTTTTTGCGTATCGGCCGCTGGGATTTTTCAGGTAGCCTGTTGGCACTTTTGCTGTGGGGCTGGATTAGCTGGGGGCTGCCGGCAATTATCATGCATTTGAATTTTTTGCTCTTGCCATAAGCTGGCAGCTGTTTTATATTTCGCCTTTTTATAAAAGAAGCAGCCGCTAGCGGGAAGGGGCGGTTGGTAGAATTTCCCAAAAAGGATAACTCATGGCAAAACTAACCGAGCAAGATATCATCAACTGGAAAGGCCCGGAAGAGGAGTATATGAATGCCGATCAGCTGGCTTTCTTCCGTGAGTTGCTGGTTAAGCTGCAAGATGAGCTGATTCAAAAGGCGGCCGACACCACCGGCCATCTGCAAAACCATGAAGCTGCTCCCGATCCGGCCGATCGTGCCACGCAGGAAGAAGAATATGCGCTGGAGTTGCGCACCCGCGACCGTGAGCGCAAATTGTTGAATAAAATCCAGGCTTCGCTGCGTCAGATTGATGAAGGCGAATACGGCTATTGTGTTGATACCAGCGAGCCCATCGGCCTCAAACGCCTGCTTGCCCGCCCCACCGCTACTTTATCGGTGGAAGCGCAAGAGCGGCGCGAGCGCATGAAGAAACAGTTTGCGGATTGATGCTTCAAACAAACAGGCTGGCGAGTGGAAATGCCGGCCTGTTTGGATTGTGTAAAAGCAGTGTGAAAATTAGTTATCTATATAAATCAGGCTGTAGCAAAAAAATTGTGTTTTTGGGTTTGACAGAATTTAAGAAAGCCGTATAATGCGCGCTTTCTGAATGAGCGGCGAATTAGCTCAGCTGGTTAGAGCAGAGGAATCATAATCCTTGTGTCCGGGGTTCGAGTCCCTGATTCGCCACCAAATTTCGGGGGTATAGCTCAGTTGGTAGAGCGCTTGCATGGCATGCAAGAGGTCAGCGGTTCGATCCCGCTTACCTCCACCAAACTTCAAAGAGTCGGCTAACATAGCCGGCTCTTTTTGCATTTTCAGGTAGCCTTTGTATGTGGTGTTGTGTATAAGCACTAGATGCAGCTGAGAACATTCAATATTGGCAGCAAACCCTTGCCTGATGCTGCTTCTCTCAGATCCATGCCAAGCAAAAAATCACCTATATAGGTGGTTTTTTATCGCAGGTAAAGGTGGTAAGATAATTACATTAGAACGATAATGGCTCTTTATCGCCCCTGCTGTTTTGGGACGATAAGGGTAGGGCGCTTGGAATACAGTTGATGTTTGAATTTCTAAGTTTTCAGGTGGCCTCAATCCAATCTTGAAATACAAACACACATTCTCATTTGTTGTAAATACAGGAATTACCCAGCAAAAACAAGGAAAAAGTTTTATGGTGCAACAAGCTGGAATCAACTTTGTGGTGGCGCCGGACTACCTGCCCGACCACTTCAGCCATTGGTATCTACTCAGCAGCCATTTACAGCGCGAAACCGAACTTTCCATCCATTTGCATCTGCCTGCTAATGCTGCAGAAATACAGGAGTTAGCCGAGGGCGGTAAAATGGATATGCTCTATGCCAATGCTTTTGATGCCGTGGCACTGATTAAAGACAAAGGCTATTTGCCACTGGTGTGTTTGAAAGATAAATTCGATGAAGCCGTAGTGGCCGTATCCGCCGAATCAGAGTATCAAAAAATAGAAGATTTGCCGGTTGATGCGTTGATTAAAACCGGCCCCAATCCTGATATCCGCTGTCTTGGCCTGCGTTTGTTGAAACAGGCCGGGTTGGATGCGGAACAGCTTAAAATCGAAGAAGCCACCACCTTCCCTCAGGCAGCTTCCGCCCTGATTAGAGGCCAAGCACAGGCCGGTTTCTTTCCGGCCAGCACCTATGCCCACATGAGCAAGCGTACGCTTGAGCAACTGCGCGTGTTGCAGGAAAGCAGTTTTGCCGCCGTAAGGCATATGGTGGTGTTGCATCCCGATTTTGCCGAGCAGCAAGAAGCCCTGCGGCAGGCATTTGCCGAGATGGCCGACAAACCCACCGGCAAAACCACGTTGGAAGCATTGGATTTGCCTGCCGGTTTCGCCACCCTCACCCAAGAATCCGCCGAACAGATGGTGGCCGATGCCGAGGAAAACGGCAAACAGGATGATTGAGCGCGGCCACTGTTTTATGCTTATATCCTAGAGGCCTTTGCGAATACACCGCAGAGCGGCACTTCGCAAAGGCCTCAAATTTTCACACGGAAATTGAATGACTATGCCCCAGCCCACTACCTATTCCATACTCACCATTATCGGCAAAGACCGCATCGGCATCGTTTACGACGTATCCAAACTCTTGGCCGAACACCAAATCAACATCCTCAATATCAGCCAGCAGCTCATGGGCGAATATTTCACCATGATTATCCTGATGGATACCAGCCGCTGCCCGCAAAGCCGCGAAGAAATGCTGAGCGTGTTCGCCCAAGCCGGTGAGAAGCTGGGCTTGGATATCCGTATGCAAAACGAAGCCTTGTTCAACGCCATGCACCGGATTTAATCTTCAGGCTACCTGAAAGTTCTTCACCGCGATTACAGTATTTCAGGCATGGAATAGGTTTCAGGTAGCCTAGAGTGAAGAAATGCCCAGAGATATTCGCATACTAGATGCGCAAAAGTGTTGAAGGGGCTCATGGAAATATGTATGTCAAACTCAAAATCTAATCCAACAATATAAAGGCTACCTGAAAATGTCCCTTCGCTTTACCGAAATCTTAGAAACCGTCCGCATGGTTGCCGACCAAAATTTCGACGTACGCACACTGACCATCGGCATCGACCTGCACGACTGCATTTCGCCCGATATCGACCAACTAAACCAAAATATCTACGATAAAATCACCCGCGTTGGCAAAAACTTGGTTCAGGTAGCCCGCGAACTGTCGGCCAAATACGGCGTGCCGATTGTGAACCAGCGCATTTCCGTAACACCCATCGCCCAAATCGCCGCGGCCACGGGCGCAGACAGCTATGTTTCCATCGCGCAAACGCTGGATAAGGCAGCCAAAGCCATTGGAGTGTCGTTTATCGGCGGCTTTTCCGCGCTGGCGCAAAAAGGCATGTCGCCTTCGGATGAAGTGTTGATCCGCTCCATTCCCGAAGCGATGAAAACCACCGACATCGTGTGCAGCTCGGTCAATATCGGCAGCACCCGCGCCGGCATCAATATGGATGCGGTGAAGCTGATGGGGGAAACCATCAAACGCACAGCGGAAATCACGCCCGAAGGTTTCGGCTGCGCCAAAATCGTCGTGTTTTGCAACGCGGTGGACGACAATCCGTTTATGGCGGGCGCGTTCCACGGCGCGGGCGAAGGCGATGTGATGCTGAACGTGGGCGTGTCCGGCCCCGGCGTGGTGCAGGCTGCGCTGGCCGATTGTACGGGCAAAGATCTGACTGAAATTGCCGCAATCGTGAAGAAAACCGCGTTTAAAATCACGCGGGTGGGCGAACTGATCGGGCAGGAGGCGGCACGCCGTTTGAATATTCCGTTCGGCATTTTGGATTTGTCGCTCGCTCCCACGCCCGCCGTTGGCGATTCCGTTGCCCGCATTTTGGAAGCGATGGGCTTGAGCGTTTGCGGTACGCACGGCACCACTGCTGCACTCGCGCTATTGAACGATGCAGTGAAAAAGGGTGGTATGATGGCTTCCTCTGCCGTCGGCGGCTTGAGTGGTGCGTTCATTCCCGTGTCGGAAGACGAAGGCATGATTGCAGCGGCGGAAAGCGGCGCGCTGACGCTGGATAAACTCGAAGCCATGACCGCCGTATGTTCCGTGGGGCTGGACATGATTGCCGTGCCGGGCAACACCTCAGCCGCCACCATTTCCGGCATCATCGCCGATGAAGCCGCCATCGGCATGATCAACAGCAAAACCACCGCTGTGCGCATTATCCCCGTCACCGGCAAAGGTGTGGGCGAAAGCGTGGAATTCGGCGGGCTGCTTGGCTACGCGCCGATAATGCCCGTGAAGGAAGGAAGCTGCGAAGTGTTTGTGAACCGCGGTGGGCGGATTCCCGCGCCGGTGCAGTCGTTGAAGAATTAACGCACAAATAGCCTCCTATATTGGGTAAGGTGCAGGTTGCCTTTCCGTTTCAGGTAGCATGAAAAGGGCAAAACATGGATTTCAACCAAACCGCAAGGGATACCCTAACGCAAGTCCAGTCCGAGCTGGCGCAAGGCAAAGCCGAAATTTCGTGGGTAGTTTACGAACCGATTGTTGATCTTGACGATTATCGGAAGTGGATAAAAAAACAATTCGGCTGGCAAGCTTATTTTATGGCGGTAATGAAGGCGTTGCTGCTGGCCTTTATTTTCGTGGCCTTGGGGATGAATATTTTTGGAAATATTGGCGGCGGCATCGGACTGGCTGCAGCGGCTGCCGTCGGGATATGGTTGATGTGGCAAAACGGCAAAGATCGGGCAAGAGCGAAAAAAGCATTAAGTAGGGAATATTTTGAATACCGCATGTGTGTGAATTTTAAAAAGCGGTATTTCGTGGTCATTTTCGAGGGCGAAGCAAACAAACGCGTGAAATTCCATGATAAGAGAGACTGGACGCTGCCTGCATTCAACCTGCCCAAAGATGCCACGCCAAACGAAAGCGCCCAACGCGATACGCTGCACAATGCCTTAGTGCAGCAAATGGGTGTGCACTTTGCGGAACGTAAAGTATGGTAGCTTGGTTTGCCTGAGTGCAGGCTAATGTTTTGATGAAACGTTTTCAGGTAGCCTTAGCCCTGATAACCGAAAATAAACAAATTAGGAAATAAACACGATGACAAGAATCTTCCAATCCAATAGCGGCAAGAAAGCCTTGGTTGCCTACATCACCGCCGGCGACCCGAACCTTGAAACCACGCTGGAGCTGATGCACAGTCTGGCTGCCAACGGCGCGGATATTATCGAGCTGGGCGTGCCGTTTTCCGATCCGATGTCGGACGGCCCCACCATCCAGCGTGCCGCCGAACGCGCCTTGGCCAACGGAGTTACTCTGAAAGATGTATTGGAAACCGTGCGCCGCTTCCGCCAAAGCAACCAAAGCACGCCCGTGGTGCTGATGGGCTACCTGAATCCGATTCACAAAATGGGCTATGAACCATTCGCCCGTGCCGCCAAAGCCGCCGGCGTGGACGGCGTGCTCACGGTGGACAGCCCGATTGAAACCGTGAGCACGCTGCATAACGCGCTCAAAGCCGCCGGGCTCGACACCATTTTCCTGGTCGCCCCCACCACCGGCGAAGAGCGGATGGCCGAAATTGCCAAGTTGGCTTCCGGCTTTGTGTATTACGTATCGCTCAAAGGCGTTACCGGTTCGGCCAGCCTGAACACCGCCGAAGTGGCGGAAAAAGTGGCTGTGCTGCGCCGCCATGTGCCGCTGCCGATTTGCGTGGGCTTTGGCATTTCCGATGTCGAGAGTGCGCGGCAAATCGCCGCCGTGGCTGACGGTGTGGTGATCGGCAGCCGCATTGTGAAAGAAATCGAAGCCAACCCCGGCCGCGAAGCCGAAGCTGCGGGCAAACTGGTGAAAAGCCTGAAAGAAGCTGTTTGAGGCTACCTGAAAATGACGCGGGACGAATTAATCGGTTTAGGGAAGCGCATCTTGGCGGAAGAAAACGATGAGGTGCTGGACGGTTTGATGGCAGAGTTCGACCGCAATGTGCCCCATCCCGAAGGCAGCAGCCTGTTTTTCTACCCCGAAGGGTGGAACGCCCGCAGCAGCGGCCTGGCGGATTACGCGCCCACGGCGGAAGAAGTGGTGGATGCCTGTTTGGCCTACCGCCCGATTTGCTTGTAAAACCGCCGCCCGCAGCCGGGTAAAACCCTTGCGGTCTTTACAAAACTTGCCTAAACCGCCGCTATTGGCTACTATCCCGCCCGGCTGTTGCCCCGAGTGGCAAACCAAACCTAATTAGGAGCAAATGGAGTAAATCATGAGTTGGCTCGACAAAATCCTCCCCCCGAAAATCAAACGCGAAGACAGCGGTAAATCCGGCGTGCCGGAAGGCCTGTGGCGCAAATGCCCGGCCTGCTCTGAAGTGCTGTATGCCTCCGATTTGGAACAGAACCACCAAGTTTGCCCCAAGTGCAACCACCACAACCCACTCAGTGCCCGCGAGCGGCTGGATCTGCTGTTAGACGAAGCAGGCCGCGAAGAAATCGGCACCGAGGTGAAGCCCACCGATATTTTGAAATTCAAAGACAGCAAAAAATATCCCGACCGCCTCAGCGCGGCGCGCAAAGCCACCGGCGAGAACGATGCCTTGGTGGTGATGAAAGGCGAAATGGACGGGCTGCCCGTGGTGGTGGCTGCATTTGAATTCCGCTTTATCGGCGGCTCGATGGGCTCGGTGGTGGGCGAACGTTTTGTGCGCGGCGTGCGCGCGGCGGCGGAAAACGGCTGTGCCTTTATCTGCGTGGCCGCTTCTGGCGGGGCGCGGATGCAGGAAGGCCTGAGCTCGCTGATGCAGATGACCAAAACCAGTGCCGTGCTGCACCTGTTGAGCGATAAACAGCTGCCCTTTATTTCCGTGCTCACCGACCCGACCATGGGCGGCGTTTCTGCCAGCTTTGCCTTTTTGGGCGACGTGGTGCTGGCCGAGCCGAACGCGCTGGTGGGCTTTGCCGGCCCGCGCGTGATTGAGCAGACCGTGCGCGAAAAACTGCCCGAAGGCTTCCAGCGCGCCGAATTCCTGCTGGAGAAAGGCGCCATTGACCAAATTGTGGACCGCCGCGAAATGAAAGCGCGCATCGCCAAACTTATCCGCCTGCTGCGCAACCAGCCGGTGGCGGCTTAGTTGGGAGAGATACGAAGCGAAACAGGCCGGAGCAATACGGCCTGTTTCGCCGTTTTTGGGGAGGCTACCTGAAACTAGAAAGCTGTTTTCAGGTAGCCTCCCATCAAGCCGCCTGCCTCCGATATAATCCCATCCGTTGTGTGCCGAGGAAACCGAATGAAACGCCTATTGAAACGCCCGCTGTGTGTGGCCGTCATCCTGATTCTGGCTGCCGTTGTCCTCCTGTATACCGTACCTGAAAGTTTCAGGTAGCCTGTAGTGTGGTTGTGGGTATTCATTGGCGCTAATTCATACTGAAGTAACCGGCCAGCTCTCTGCCGCTCCACTTTCCGCCGTCCAGATTATGTATATCGGCGGCCTAGGCGTTGCGCTAAATTGGATACTTGGTGCAGTAGCCTTTCTTGTATCTTTCAATTCAGTAGCCAAGCTCGGCAGCATCTTCAGGCAAAAATAGAAAGGCATATTGTAGATAGTTCTGGAGCAATAGATAGAGGGGCAATCGCCCCTCTATCTATTTTATTGCTGGTCTGTTGCTTAAGTTGTTAATATTTGAGTAGTTGCCTTTGCGCAGGCAATGCCGACAGTAAGCCCGTAAAAGCCACCAAGCCTTCAGGCTGTGTTTCAGATTGGGTGTCGGAATCCTAAGATTGAATATTATCAATAGCCAAAAGGCTGTATATAAGGGAAATTACTACTATGCAAACGATACCGATAGGCTGCGACATATCAAAAGACAAGATAGATTTGTGCGTATGGTTGAATGATGGCAAGCAAGAATACCTGTTAATAGGCAATAATCAAAAAGGCTATCTGAAAGCGCTGGCCGAAATTAAACGCCTCAATATCAAACCGCATATCTGTATGGAAGCAACGGGTATTTATTACGAAGGCTTTGCTGATTTTATGGCGGAAAATGGCCATTTGGTCAGCGTGGTAAATCCACTCAAAATAAAGAAATTTGCCGAATCAGAGTTTCAAAAAACCAAAACTGACAGACAAGATACTAGGCTGATAGCCTGCTATTGCATTGAAAATGCAACCAAAGGCCGATTACATTAAGCCGAATCCCGAACAATATGCAGTCAGGCGGAATATTGCATTGCTAAAACAGCTTAATGCTGATCTGAATGGCATAAAAAACCGTATCAAAGTGGCTAAAGACGAATTTGTCCGCCAAATTTTAACCAATCAGCAAAAAGAGATAAAAAAGCACATTAAAGAAGTAAGACAACACCTTGCCAAGATTACCGAACAAACGGCAGCCGGGCAGGTGGCCGAAAAATTAGAGAGTATCCCGGCAATCGGCCAGACTACCGCTTTAATCTTGGCGCATTATCTGAATATGTACCGATTCGACAGCGAAAACAAATTTGTCGCCTTTGCCGGTTTGGCTCCCGGCAAACACGAATCGGGCAGTAGCGTGCGAAGGCCGGACAAATTAACTAAATACGGCAACCGTACCATCAAAGGCGCGTTGTATATGCCCGCAATGGTTGCCTACCGCTTCGGCTACTTTGGCGCATTCGTAAACCGCTTGAGAAACAAAGGCAAACCGCCGAAAGTCATTCTGATTGCCATCATGCGCAAGCTGGCCGCCATCGCTTGGAATCTGTGGAAAAACGGCCAAACCTTCAACCCGGCAAGATACGGACTAAATAGCAAAACCGCATAGCGTGGGTAAGGCGGCGCAACGCCTTGCAAACGCACAAAAAACCGCCTCCGTCAAATCGGAAGCGGCGGGATAGCTATTGCCTGGGCAAAATAGCAACACAATTTGATGATGAAAATCAGCTAGTTGCAAATATTGGTGTAATTTTACATTGACGGGCTAAAATATTATCTGAAACTTTTCAGGCAGCCTTTATGGGCCGTAGATTTATTCGGCTGCCTGGGCGGCAGGGGTTTCTGTGGCGAGCGTAGCAGTTTCTGCTGTGGCTTCGGCGGGCTGTTCGGCAACGGCGGCTTCAGCCTCGGCTGCCTGTTGTTCGGCCTGCTTGGCGGCTTGGCGGGCAAGCATTTCCTGCACGGCTGGGTGTTGCTGGGCGATGGCCTGCTCTTCGGGGCTGACTTCGCCTTTGAAGCGGTTGTTCAAATCAAAGCGCTTGCCGCCGCGTGCCAGCGATTTGAGGTAGCGCGGGCGGCGGCAGTGGTTGGAAAGCACGCGGGCGATCAGGGCGGGGTCGTATTGGGGTAGGGCGGCAACGAGGTCTTTGTCGATGCCCAAGGCCAGGGGTTTGAAGCGTTTGAACACGTCGTATTTGCCGTAGATATGGTCGGCAATCAGATCGGTTTGCTTCTTCTTGCTCATGGTCTGCACGGCAGATTTGAGGGCGGCTCCCAAGGCGGTTTCTTGTGTCATGGCAGGTTCTCGGTTAGTGGGATAGTGGGTGGATTGTGGCACAGCTTGGCAGTTTTGGCGAACAATCCTTACGTTTTTGCCGGTTTGTGCGGCTTTGTCTGGCGATAATTGCTATTTTGCCAGACGGCGGGTGTTGCTTTCAGGTAGCCTGAATAGCGTGGATTTTGCCACTGAAGCCTTTTCTTTCATGCTAGGCAGCGAGTTGCATAAGCACAGTCAGTACACGGCCAAGCGGGCTAGGCAAGCAAGGTTTTAGTTATTCGGCTTCGGGCAGTTCCATTGCCAGCACGGTTTGGCGCTGGGTTTCGCGGAAATCGGCGAGTTTTTGCGCGATGGCGGCATCGTGGTTGGCAAGCAGGGCGGCGGCAAAAAGGGCGGCATTAGCAGCACCGGCCTCGCCGATGGCGAAGGTGGCCACGGGAATGCCTTTGGGCATCTGCACGATAGAGAGCAGGGAGTCTTCGCCGCGCAAATATTTGCTGGGCACGGGCACGCCGAGCACGGGCAGGGTGGTTTTGGCGGCCACCATGCCGGGCAGGTGGGCGGCACCGCCGGCGCCGGCAATAATGGCCTGCAGGCCGCGCTCGCGGGCGGTTTCGGCGTATTCAAACATCAAGTCGGGCGTGCGGTGGGCAGAAACCACGCGGGTTTCGTAGGCGATGCCGAATTGTTTGAGCACGGCGGCGGCGTGCTGCATCACGGCCCAATCGCTGTTGCTGCCCATGATGATGCCGATTTGAGTCATTTAGTGTTCCTTGTGGTTTGGAGTAAGAGGCTACCTGAAAAATATTGGCCATGGCATGGCGGCTAAATCAGGCCGTGGGCGCTGAGTTTTTTGCGTAGGGTGTTGCGATTTAGGCCGAGCACTTGGGCGGCTTTGGATTGGTTGCCTTCGCAATGCGCCATCACGCAGCGCAAAAGCGGTAATTCCACTTGCTGCAACACCATTTGATACACGTCGTGCGCCGGTTGGCCGTCGAGATCGGTAAAGTATTGCTGCAGGCTGTTTTCGATGCAAGTAGTGATATGGCTGTTCTGACGGAGCATTTTGCTCTCCTTTTATTATTGTGGTGTAAAAATGAGGGTGGCAAACCGACACATGGGCAGCGGGTATTGCCAGCTTCTCTTCGTGCGGTTTGCAGTGTTTCAGGCCTGCCGCCAGGGGCAGGGCCAGTATTCGTGTTGTTCGGACTGCGCGGCCAAAAAAGCGGCCAGCTCGTTGTATTGCGCTTCGGCACTCTCCAGCGCGTTGAGGCGACGGCGTTCGGCTTCGCCTTCCGGCAGGTCGGCCAGATACCAGCCAATGTGTTTGCGGGCAATACGCATGCCGGCCACTTCGCCGTAGAAGTTGTACATGGCTCGGATATGGCCGAGCAGGGCTTCGGAGGCTACCTGAAAAGGCAGCGGCGGCGGCAGGCTGCCGTGTGCGAGGTAGTGCGCCACATCGCGGAACAGCCAAGGCCGGCCTTGGGCGGCGCGGCCGATCATCACGCCATCGGCGCCGGTTTTGGCCAATACGCACGCGGCTTTCTGCGGGCTGTCGATATCGCCGTTCACCCACACTGGGATGCTCAGGCGGCGTTTGGCTTCGGCAATCAGGCCGTATTCGGCCTGGCCGCGATACATTTGGGTGCGGGTGCGGCCGTGGATGGCGATGGCGGCAATGCCGGCATCTTCGGCCATGCGGGCAATGGTGAGGATGTTTTTGTGCTCGTCATGCCAGCCCAGCCTTGTTTTGAGCGTAACTGGCACACTCACTGCGCGCACCACGGCATGTAAAATTTCGGCCACCAAGGGCTCGTTTTGCAGCAGGGCACTGCCAGCCTGCACCTGGCATACTTTCTTGGCCGGGCAGCCCATATTGATGTCGATAAGCTGCGCGCCCTGTGCCACGTTGTAGCGGGCGGCTTCGGCCATTTGAGCCGGATTGCTGCCGGCAATCTGCACGGCAATCACCCCGCTTTCGCCGCTGCGGTCGATGCGGTTGAGGGTTTTGCGCGTGTTTTGCAGATCGGGGTTGCTGCTGATCATTTCGCCCACTGTCCAGCCAGCGCCGAATTGCCGTGCCAGCATACGGAACGGTTTATCGGTGATGCCGGCCATCGGTGCGAGCGCCACGGCGGGGGAAACAGTGTAGGGGCCGATTTGCATAAAGCTGAACTGCTGTAAATTGGGAATTGTACATTTTTTAGACAAAGCCTCCAAGTGTGGCGGCGGTTGTCGGAACGGGCATGCTTATTTACAATGCGTGCCGTTATTGTTTTTCAGGTAGCCTGCGATTGCTAAGAAGGCTACCTGAAAGTTTCATTTGAATAGCGTGTTACAGAATTAAATAAAGAGATTACGCAATGGGAACAAAAATGAATAAAACCTGTTTGGGCGGGCTGTTGCTGGCACTTATGCTGAGCGCCAATGCGCAGCCACAAACACAGGTACAAACGACACTGGGCGGGCAGCCGGCTTGGGCGGAGCAGGTGAGCAAGGCGGCCAATCTGTATCGGGTGGACGACAAACTCTACCGCAGCGAGCAGCCGGTGTCGGAAGATGTGGCGCTGTTGCAATCTTTGAATGTGAAAAGCGTGGTAAACCTGCGCTATTTCAACCGTAGCGGCGACCGCAAAGTGTTGGCCGACCGGGGCATCGCGCTGTTCAACCGCCCGTTGCTCACTTGGCGGATTACGCCGAAACAGGTGGCCGAAACGCTATATTTGATTGAACAGCAGCAGGCTGAAGGGCCGGTGTTGATCCATTGCTACCACGGCGCCGACCGCACCGGCCTGATTGCCGGCATGTACCGCATCATCTACCAGGGCTGGACGGTGGAGCAAGCCAAAAACGAAATGCGCCACGGCCCCTACGGCTTCCACAGCATCTGGCGCAATATCGAGGATTTGTTTACCGAAGAGAACGTGCGCCAAGTGCGGACGCATTTGCAGCAGTTGCGTTCGCAGCCTAAATAGCCGAAAAATAAGTTTTCAGGTAGCCTAATATGCGCGCAGCCTATTGCCTTAATGGACGTTTTTAAGTACAATTCGCCGCTTGTCTGTAGTATAGGCAAATTCCCTATACCCGCTTTTTAAAGGAAAAACCATGAAACCTGAAATTCATCCTGACTACCACGAAGTCAATGTTACCTGCTCTTGCGGCAACAAATTCACCACTAAATCTGCCATGAGCAAAACCGAATTCAACATTGAAGTTTGCTCTGAGTGCCACCCGTTCTACACTGGTAAACAGAAGATCGTGGATAGCGCCGGCCGTGTGGACAAATTCAATCAGAAATACGGCAATATGTTCAAACGCTAATTTGCTGCCGTGTTTCCCCGAGGCTGCCAAAAGGCAGCCTTTTGTTTTGCCTGGAAATAGGGCTGGATGGCAGGAAACGATGCCAAGCAGGCTGCATACAACAGAAATGAAAAATTTTGACTGAAGTAGTTGGAAAATGGCATAGACAGGCCATATTTAGCAGAGTATTGCAGGTTGGCACATAAGATGCTACCTGAAAAACAGCATTAAATTTCTTTGCCACGCCACACCATGAGCCGCGCCGTTTCCATCACCACCTACAATATCCACAAAGGCATGTCGCCGTTAAATCGGCGGCTACAACTGCCGCAAATGGTCGATGCCCTGCAACATCTCGATACCGACATCCTGTTTTTGCAGGAAGTGCAGGGCGTGCACCACAAACGGCAGCAGAATGTGCCCGAATTTCCTGCCGAACCGCATGGCGAAGTGATCGGCCGGCAGCTCGCTTTTGCCTGCAGTTATGGCCAAAACGCCACCTATGCCGGCCGCCACCACGGCAATGCCATCCTCAGCCGCCTGCCGCTGCAGATGCGCACTAATCTAAACGTATCGGTAAACCGGCTCGAACAACGTGGCGTACTGCATTGCGAAATTCAACCACCCGGCTGGGATAGGCCGCTTATCTGCCTCTGCGTACACCTCAATCTGCGTGAGGCTGACCGCAAACGGCAATACCGCACCATTGCTGACTATATCGAACACCAGATTCCATCCGATGCCCCGCTGATTCTCGCTGGCGACTTCAACGACTGGCGGCAACGCTCATGCAGCCGCTTCGGTCAACTGCTTGGTTTAGACGAAGCTTTCGCCCATCTTTCTGCCGGACGGCCGAAAACCTTCCCTGCAAGAATGCCGATACTCAGCCTAGACCGCATCTACACCCGCCATCTCACCGTATTAAACGCAGTAAGCCACCAAGGCATGCTGTGGCAACAACTCTCCGATCACCTACCGCTCTCAGCTGTAGTTGAGCCGAAGTGGTAAAGGCTACCTGAAAATTAGAGTAGTATGGTATTGGGTCTAGTTTGGATGGACGTTTGAAGGCGGCTGGGCAGTATGCTATGCCGTTTATCAGCAGGCATAAAGTTTCAACACACAGCCGCCCGAAGGCGGCTGGGACATCGTGCGCCGCATTGCCCGGCGGTTGCACCTGTTTCAACACACAGCCGCCCGAAGGCGGCTGGGTATAAAGTCTATTCAGATGGATCTGGTAGCGTGTTTCAACACACAGCCGCCCGAAGGCGGCTGGCGCCGTTCCAATACCGACGGATGCGCCCACGCATGTTTCAACACACAGCCACCCGAAGGCGGCTGGTTACGACCTGCCGCGAGGCGGTGGATTTGGCCAAGTTTCAACACACAGCCGCCCGAAGGCGGCTGGGCAGAACGAGGAGCTGGCGAGTAAAACGGAAGTGGTTTCAACACACAGCCGCCCGAAGGCGGCTGGCTCGGTGTCGGGGTGGGGGATAAGCTCCAAACCAGTTTCAACACACAGCCGCCCGAAGGCGGCTGGGAACGCCAACTTATTCAGGAATGATTATTTCAAGAGTTTCAACACACAGCCGCCCGAAGGCGGCTGGCCGCCTGCCCGATGCCGCCTGAATCAGGCGGCGGGTTTCAACACACAGCCGCCCGAAGGCGGCTGGCGATGGCAAACCATGTAATTCTGTTTTCGGCATGGTTTCAACACACAGCCGCCCGAAGGCGGCTGGGCAGGCGCATGGTTGCTCGTGCCTGTCGGGCAGAGTTTCAACACACAGCCGCCCGAAGGCGGCTGGGAGAATGGGATTCTT
>CAUPYH010000012.1:0-31994 GCA_963515595.1 uncultured Eikenella sp.
CAACCCCGCCGAATTGAACGGCCGCATGGTCATCGCCGTCGCCAACTTCGCCCCACGAAAAATGGCAAAATTCGGCGTATCCGAAGGCATGATCCTCTCCGCCGCCACCGCAGAGGGCAAACTGAGGCTCTTGGATGTGGATGCAGGCGCGCAACCGGGCGACAAAGTGGGCTAAATGCTAAAAAGGCTACCTGAAATTTCAGGTAGCCTTTTTCTGATACGCTGCCCACTACTTCGTTCTCAAGCAAGCTCACCAAAGGAATGAACATGACAAACAAAACCTTCGCCCTCCCGCTGCTGCTGGCCGCCCTCGCCGTATCTGCATGCGTTCATACCCAACCCAATGCCGACCATGCCTCGTTAGCCAACGAATGCGAGCAGCTCGTCAAAGATACAGATATCTTAGCCACTGCCGCATACTGCTACCGGGAAAATCCAGAAGTATCTGTATATTTCAACGATTTATCCTTAACACTACTCTTTAACCATCCAAAAGCGGAACTTTGTCGCCGTCAATTACTCCAATCCCCGCAGAAAAACTACCGTCTAAACGCCGATCCAAACAAGCTCTGTGTCGACACGCGCACCGAACGCAACCGCCTGCGCCGACAAGTGGAAGCCTTTGCCGACAGCAAAATGGCCGAATACGCTGCCGCCGAGGCGCCCAAACGCGGCATCTCCGCCGCAGAACTGCTGCGCCAAACCCGTGCTGAGGAAGCCGCACGCCGTGCCAGAGTGGATGCCGCCATCCGCCGGATAGAAGGCCGCTAAGCATCCGCCCCAAGCAAAAGGCTACCTGAAATTTTCAGGTAGCCTTTCTCTATGCTCCAGCGCCGATTTATTTCTGCTGCTGCGGCACGGCCATCTGTTGCTGCCAGCGCTGCTGTATATCCTGCTCCAGCTGCGTTAGGTTGATGATGCCGGCCGCGGCAAACAACAGCATCATCACCATAGCCGTTACCATCAGGGCGCAGGAACTGGCAATATAGCCCAGCAACACCTGCCACAGCCGCACGCCGCAGAGGCGGGCATAGCCCATCACGCCCACGGCAAACGCCCAAGCCATCCAAACTTGCAGCAACAGTGCCAAACTGGGCACATACAAACCCAACAAGGTAGGCAAGTAGAGCACTTCAGTGAGCAGCGTGTAGCCCCACAAAGATTGCCGACGGCCGCCGAGCGCGCCCATCAGCCGGGTCATCACGCCGGTAAACACCGGCCATTTCACCAAATATAAGCACAATACAAACGCTATCATGCCATATTGCCCGTTTAAAACAGACGAGTGCACCGCAGCTACCATCACCAGCGCACCCAAGCAATCCAACAGCGGATAGGTATATTCTTCGGCAGGGCGCAATCGCAGCCGCATCAGGTTGGCGGCATCACTCATCAATCGGTACATGGCAAGCAATCGTTGGTTGTGAAAAGGCGGCATTATAGCGTCAAAGCCAAAGGCTACCTGAAAGCGGTAACGAAGTTACCCATTTTTCAGGTAGCCTTTAATATCGCCCTGCCCTAGCGCGCCCGATAATCCACTACCGGCGAGGGGTAGCCGTTGGTGTTCACTTCCTCCGCGGCCAGCCACGGGGCGTGGATGCAGCGGCTGTCGAGGTGCGCCAACTGCGGCAGATGGCGGCGGATGAATTGGCCGTCGGGGTCGAGCTTTTGCGACCACACCACGGGATTGAAAGGCTGCCGCTCAACCCGCTTACTGCCCAAACCGGCAGCCAGCTGCCAGTTGCCGCCGTTGGCGGCGGGTTCGAAATCCAGCAGCTGGCAGGCAAACCAATCGGCACCATCCTGCCAGCGGCCGCCCAGCACGCGGCAGAAAAAGGCGGCGCAGAAACGGCGCAGGCTGTGCGGCAGCCAGCCGGTGTCGCGCAGCAGGCGCATGGCGGCATCGGCCAGCGGGTAGCCGGTTACGCCTTGCTGCCAAGCGGCCAGCAGCGCTTGGTTGGCCTGCCCGGCGGCGCGGTGTTCGGGCAGGCCTTGCTGCAGCACATCGGGATATTGGCGGAAATAATGCCGCCAAAATTCGCGCCGCGCCAAAGCCTCGTGCCAGGCAGCGGCATCGGGCGAGTTACCGGCGGCCACCCACGCCCGGCGCACCGACAGCGTGCCAAACACCAGATGCGGCGAAAGCTGCGAGCTGCCGTGTTGGGTGGGCAGGCTGCGCAACACGGGGTAATACGGCAGGCGCGGCAAAAATTCGGCCAACTGCCGCCGGGCGGCGGTTTCGCCGCCGGGAATGGTAAGCACGGCGCGGGGGACGGCAGGCAGCGCGGCGGTTTTCAGATTTTCAGGTAGCCTTTGCTGCTGCGCGGCCAAATCCGGCGGCGGCCAAGCCGGTGCTTGCCAAGCGGCATATTGTTCGGCACACGCGGCCTGCCAGGCTGCCTGAAACGCGGCAAAGGCCGGCTCGTTAAAATACGGCGCACGGATAAACTGGAAGGGCGGCTGCAATAAGCCGTCGGCCACGCTGTGTAGCCGGCAGCCCTGCTTTTCCAGCGCGGTGCGTAATGCGCCCTGCCCCGCCCCGTCGCTTGCGCACATCACTTCCGCCGCGCGGCAATGTGCCGCCATCTCGGCCACCATCTGCACGGGGTTGCCTTCGCGCACATACAGCGGAATGCCGCACTCGGCCAGCCGCGCCTGCAAATCGCGCAGGCTCTGCCAAATAAAATAGCGCCGCCGCACCGTGAGCGCGCCTTCGTTCGGCCACACATACAGGCCAAGCAGCGGGCGGCTACTGCGGGCAGCCGCTTGCAGGGCTGGCTGATCGTCGGTGCGCAGGTCTTGGCGAAACCAGACTAAGGTGGTGGGCACGCTCATTTTGCGGGGGTTTCCGACGTTTGTTCGGGGAAGCGGGAGCAGATGGCATGGCAGCCGGCTTGGTGCACCAATTCCGGTTCAAGTTTGTTGAGGCAGTCGGTGTGGCCGAGCGGGCATTCGCGCTTGAAGCAGGGGCTGCACTCGAGGTGCAGGCTCACCACCTGCGCGTGCGGGCTCAGGGGCGGAGTGTGCTCGGGGCTGGACGAGCCGTACACGGCGGCCAGCGGGCGGTCTAGCGCGGCAGCCAGGTGCATCAGGCCGCTGTCGTTGCACACCACGATTTGCGCCAGGGCGAGCAAATCGATGGCTTCGGATAAGCTGGTTCGTCCACACAAATTGGTGCAGAGGCTACCTGAAAGCCGCTGCACTTCTTCGGCGGTTTCGTGGTCTTTGGCCGAGCCGAACAGCCAAATCTGATGGCCTTCGGCGGCATAGCGTTTGGCCAGTGCGGCAAAATGGCGCGGCGGCCAGCGTTTGGCCGGGCCGTATTCTGCGCCGGGGCAGAAGGCGGCAATCGGCCGGGCGTTGTCCAAACCGTGCGCCTGCATAGCGGCTTCGCTGGCCGCAGCGGAAACGGCGAGGCGGGGGAAATCGCCTGGGCGCGGCTCGAACGGCACGCCTTTCGGGTGGGCCAAGGCAGTGTAACGATCAACCATCAGCGGCAGCGCAGCCTTATCCAGCTTGCGGATATCGTTGAGCAGCGGGTAGCGGCTCTCACCCACATAGCCGGTGCGCTGCGCGATGCCGCCGGCGCGGGCAATCAGCGCGGATTTAAACGAGCCGGGCAACACGATCACTTGGTCATAGCCGCGT
The DNA here is from genome assembly GCA_963515595.1 of uncultured Eikenella sp. Taxonomy (GTDB): domain Bacteria; phylum Pseudomonadota; class Gammaproteobacteria; order Burkholderiales; family Neisseriaceae; genus Eikenella. The sequence continues at coordinate 3,649 of CAUPYH010000012.1, forward strand.
CGTGCCAGTTCTTTGCCCAACCGCCAGCGCTCGCGCAGCCGCAATACGCCGTGGGCGAAGGGGTTTTCCAAAATCTGGTTGACTTCAGGCATGCGCTCGAACACGGCCATCGACCACTTGGGCGCGAATACGTCGATCCGGCAGCCGGGGTGCAGTTCGTGTAGGCGGCGGTAGAGCGGCTGCGTCATCACGCAATCGCCAATCCAAGAAGGGGAAATAATGAGGATGTTTTTGGACATGGCAAGGAGTCGGCAGGATATAGCGAATGAATCGACCTTTCGCCATCTAGCCAGCCAAATTTACTTTCAATACAAGGCAGTAAGCCGTAAACAATACAGGAGTACGACCAGGCGAACCAACGCCGTAGCGAAAGTTGAGTTGGTTTGCTAGAGAACAATGGGCAGGCATTTTTCAGGTAGCCTCCGGCGGCTTTGATTTGCCGCAACAGAGAATTCCTGTGGAGAAGCTTAAGCGGGTACAAGCGGTAGCCATATAGAAGCCCCGCTATACTAAAACTGTGTTAGTGATGCCGATCGACTTCGCCATTGAGCTGATAAATGCTGCCACAATACGGGCATTCGATACTGCCGTTGGAAGTAATCGGCAAAAATACGCGCGGGTGGCCATTCCAGGCTTCGTGCGTGGGGCCGCTGCAGTGCAGAGGCAGGTCGGCAGGAGTAATAACGATGGGAGGCTGTGCTTGGTAGGGCATGGAGGTTGTCCTTATTGGGCAGTTGGCGTGGTGGCTGGCACTTTCGGCAGCAGCCGAGCCGCCTCGGTTGCATACTATCGGCTTGATATATTGCCGTGCCGCCTTATGCCTTATGATGGAAATGTATTTGACTGGCTTACTGATTCAGCTGACATAACGAGATTATACCGATGCTTGAATGGGAGGTGTAGCATGCAGCTATGGTGGCACACGTCCGTGTTGGTAGGAAGGCTACCTGAAAATAGGGGGCAATCAGACGGGGGCTTAGCAGAAATTTTCAGGTAGCCTCACCCTGCCATCAGCCAGCCCAGCAAACCGCTGCTGGCTACGGCAATCAGCACGGTGGGCAGCATCGGCAAGCGGCTGGCCGCCAATAGCGTGATGGCCAGAGCCACTAATTCATGCGGTTTGTTAGACACAAAATGGGGTGCGATGACTGAAATCAGCACGCAGCCGGGTGCTGCAGTCATCACGCGCTTGGCCCTTGCCGACAACACGCGGTTGCGGAAGGCGAAAAAACCCAGCAGCCGAGTAGAGTAGGTTACGGCCAACATGCCCAAAATGGCCAGCAGGGAGGTCCAACTAATCATGCTGCGCCCCTTGGTCGAAAAACGCCCACGCCAAGCCGACAAACGTACCGGCCAGTACATACCAGCCGTTGTACGGCAATAAGAGGTAAACACCGGCAGCACTTATCAGGCTGGCCAGCCACGGCAAGGCTGCCCGCCAAGTGCGCCACATTCCCCGTATCAGCACTAGAAACACGGCCGGGAAAGCCATACCGAAACCCAAGTTTTCCACATTCCCAAGCAAATAGCCAAATCGGGCACCGATGAAACCGCAAGTTATCCACAGCAAATACAATGCAGCAGCCGTGCCGAAATAGTAAGGCAGACTAAACGCAGGCAACCCTGCCTGCTGTCGCTTCCCGGCATCGGCCAGGCTCATCGCCCAACTTTCATCGGTCATAAAGAACAATACCGGCAACAGCTTCTTCAATGGCAAATGCCGGATAAACGGGATAAATGCCACGCCCATCAAAATATGCCGGCTATTAATGAGAAAAGTAGTGCCGATAATCAGCAGAACGGGCAGCGGACTTTGCCACAAACTGACTGCGGCAAATTCGGAACCGCCCGCAAAGTTCAGCCCCATCATCAATACCACCTCCAACCAACTCATTCCTTGCTGCGCAGCCCGAGTACCCAAAATCAATCCAAATGGCATCACCCCTATCAAGATAGGGGTAGCTCCAATAATACCGCGCCGGAATTCAGCAAAAGTGGAGGAATGGTGCATAATAATAAAACTTGATTAGATTAGGTGCATTAGATAAGTGCTATGAAAACTAGCGCTATTTTGATACAAGTATCCCTCTCTGCAATACAAGTGAGTACATAAAGAAGAATGACCGACTTTTGCTCTGCAACTATATTCACCAACAGCAACGACTCACCTATCGCTATACTTTATATACCGCATTCAGTTCGTCAGCTTGTATGAAAATAATTGCTCCAGCTATAACCAACTAAATTGGCTCTCAAACACAAGGCAGCGAGCTGCAAACAGTACCGTAGCAAAAGTTCAGTTGACTTGCGCTATATACGTCAACTACAAAACCTAAACCCATATAAATTAAAGCTGAATCCCATGCAATCACACATAGGATCCAGCTTTTAACTTAATTATGCAGTTATGCTGCTTCAGTATTTGAGTCTTCAGCAGCCAAATCGGTCAACTGCACCAATGCTAACGGCGCATTATCGCCCTTACGGAAGCCATATTTCAAAATACGCACATAACCACCATTACGGTTGGCAAAACGAGTACCCAACTCATCGAATAGTTTAACTACAACATCTCTGTCGCGAGTTCTATTGAAGGCGGTACGGCGATTAGCCAAAGAAGGCTTCTTACCCAAAGTAATCAAAGGCTCTACTACTCGTCTCAACTCTTTAGCTTTAGGCAAAGTAGTCACGATAGTTTCATGGGTTAAAAGCGAGTTAGCCATATTACGCAACATCGCTGCACGATGGCTGCTTGTACGGTTTAATTTGCGGTTGGCATTACCATGACGCATAATTGTATTATCCTTTTCAATTAAATATTAAGGCTTATCCAAACCAACAGGTGGCCACACATCTAGTTTCGAACCCAAGGTCAAGCCTTTTGAAGCCAATACTTCTTTAATCTCGTTCAAAGATTTTCTGCCCAAATTCGGAGTCTTCAGCAATTCAGTTTCGGTTCGCTGAATCAAATCACCAATATAGTAGATGTCTTCAGCTTTCAAGCAATTCGCTGAGCGAACTGTCAATTCCAAATCATCTACTGGGCGTAGCAGAATCGGGTCGATGGGTGGAGCCTCTTCTTTCGACTCCTCAACTGGCGTTCCTTCTAAGTCAGCAAATACCGACATTTGGTCAATCAGTATACGAGCTGCCCGACGCACAGCCTCTTCTGGATCAATCGCACCATTGGTTTCAATATCTAAAACCAAGCAATCTAAGTCCGTCCGCTGCTCCACACGAGCAGCCTGAACCTCAAAGCTAACACGATGAACCGGAGAAAAGTTGGCATCCAAATGAATAGCGCCAATTTGTTTGTGGTCATCATTTCTGCTGCTAACAGTTTGATAGCCACGACCTTTTTCCACAGTAATTGTCAGTTCAATCTTGCCATTATCAGACAAGCGGCAAATAACATGTTCTGGATTAATTACTTCCACATCATGCGGCAATTCTAAATCAGCAGCAGTTACCACACCACTACCTGATTTATTTAAGCTAACCTGAACCGAATCACGACCCTGAAGCTTGAATACCACACCTTTAATATTCAGCAAGATATCTACAACATCTTCCTGAACACCATCTAAAGTAGAATATTCATGCAGTGCGCCATCAATTATCACCTCTGTAGGTGCAAAACCATTCATTGATGACAGCAAAATACGACGCAATGCATTGCCTAATGTATAACCAAAACCCCGCTCAAATGGCTCCATAAAAACTTTTGCACGCGTTGCAGACAAGGCATCTACATCAATCTGTCGCGGCTTCAGAAATTCATAGGTGCTGTTTTGCATTTAACTGCCCCTTTTTTGAGCCAATGAAATTATTTTGAGTAAAACTCAACCACTAACTGCTCGTTAATATCACTATACAAGTCAACACGATCAGGCATATTTCTAAATACACCCTCTTGTTTATCGACATCTACAGAAACCCAACTTGGCAAGCCAATCTGAGTAGCCAACTGCAATGATTCCTGGATACGAACCTGCTTCTTAGCTTTTTCCCTCACAGAAACAGTATCTCCAGCTTTCACTTGGAAAGATGGGATATTAACTACTTCACCATTTACCAGAATTGCTTTATGAGACACCAACTGACGAGCTTCGGCACGAGTAGAACCAAAACCCATGCGATATACTACGTTATCCAACCGTGACTCAAGCAGTTGCAACAACAACTCACCAGTAGCACCCTTACGGCGTGAGGCTTCAGCAAAATAACGGCGGAACTGTCTCTCTAACACACCATATAATCTGCGGATTTTTTGTTTCTCACGCAGCTGAATACCATAATCAGACAAACGACCCCTTCTTGCGCCGTGCTGACCAGGGGCATTTTCGAGTTTACATTTTGATTCAATAGAACGGCGCGCACTTTTCAAAAAAAGATCGCTACCTTCACGACGAGCTAATTTGCATTTAGGGCCAATATAACGTGCCATAAGTTAATTACTCCAGATTAAATACGACGTTTTTTAGGTGGACGACATCCATTATGAGGCAATGGAGTAACATCAGTAATACTTACAATCTTAAAACCAATAGCATTTAGAGAGCGAACAGAAGACTCTCGACCAGGCCCAGGCCCTTTAATGCGAACTTCTAAATTCTTCACACCATACTCCTGTGCGGCCTTACCAGCTGCTTCTGCAGCCACTTGAGCAGCAAAGGGAGTACTTTTGCGAGAACCTTTAAATCCTGCACCACCAGATGTAGCCCAAGACAAAACATTACCCTGTCGATCAGTGATAGTAATAATCGTATTATTAAAAGAAGCATGAATATGGACAATACCATCATTCACTACTTTCCGTACTTTTTTACGCGTACGCGCAGCTGTAGTTGCTTTAGCCATTTAACTTGATCTCCTAACCTTTTTTGCCTGCAATTGCCTTACGAGGACCTTTTCTAGTACGTGCATTAGTCCTAGTACGCTGCCCACGACACGGCAAACCACGACGATGACGAAAGCCACGGTAGCAACCCATATCAATCAATCGCTTGATATTCATAGTAATTTCGCGACGCAAATCACCTTCAACCTCATACTGCGCAACCTGTTCACGCAAAGCATCCAACTGTCCCTCTGTCAAATCCTTTACCTTAGTATCAGGGGCAATAGCTGCATTATTACAAATCAATTTTGCACGACTTGCACCAATACCATAAATTGCCTGCAATCCAATTACAACATGGGCATTATTAGGAATATTCACTCCTGCAACACGAGCCATTCTTCGTTTCCTTTAAGACGAAAAGCTACACAAACATAGCATATTTTTATTTTAAAACAAATCAGCCTTGTCGCTGTTTATGACGCGGATCTGTACAGATCACCCTCACAACGCGATTGCGACGAATAACCTTGCAATTGCGACAAATCTTCTTTACCGATGGTTGAACACGCATTTATTTTCCTTTTTCATGATTTAACGAGCTCGAAAAACGATACGAGCACGGGATAAGTCATAAGGTGTCATTTCTACAGTAACCTTATCACCAGGTGAAATCCGGATATAGTGCATCCGCATCTTCCCAGAAATATGCCCTAATACTTCATGGCCATTTTCCAGTTTAATCTTAAAAGTTGCATTAGGCAAAGTTTCCAGCACCTCGCCCTGCATTTGTATAGTATCTTCTTTAGCCATAATCTCTCTTACCTACAGAGTACAATTACTTCTTAGCCGAACTTTTCCTCATTAAATGCTCGTACTGTTGGTTCATACGGTAGGAGGCAACTTGAGTACCAAAGTCCATAGTAACAACAACTAAAATAAGAAGAGATGTCCCACCTAAATGAAAAGGGATGCCTAGCACTCCTGTAACAAACTCTGGAATCAAGCAAATAATAGTTATATACAACGCACCAAAGAAGGTAAGGCGCATAACTACTTTTTCCAAATAATTTGAGGTTTGCTCACCAGGTCGGATACCTGGGACAAAAGCCCCACTCTTCTTTAAATTCTCAGCCATTTCTCTTGGGCTAAATACTAATGCAGTATAAAAATAACAGAAGAAAATTATGGCTGCTGCAAATACTACCAAATATAAAGATTTACCTGGGGAAAGATTAGCAGAGATAAAATCAACAAACACATTACCATCTACTCTTTTATCCAACCATCCAATAATTTGAGATGGGAACAAAATCACGCTAGATGCAAAAATTGGAGGAATTACACCTGCCATGTTCATTTTAAATGGTAAATGGGTTTTCTGCCCTTGCACAATTCGGTTCCCGATTTGTCGACGCGCATAATGAATAGGTATCTTACGCTGAGCACTCTCAATATAAACAACAACATAAATCAGACATAACCCACCAAACAATACAAAAAGAATTGTCCCATAACCACTAGCGCCGGTAATTGCCAGATTCAACAAGTTACTAACCGCACGAGGGAGAGCAGCCACAATTCCTGCTGTAATTAGCAATGAAACACCATTACCAATACCTCGTTCAGTCATCTGCTCCCCAAGCCACATCAAGAACATGGTGCCGGTCACTAAACATGTAATTGTAGAAATATAAAACTCTGTCCGCCCAATCACTACAAGATCTGGCTGTTGGTAAACAAATGCTGCCGCTGTAGATGCTTGCACTACCGCAACAAGTAAAGTTCCCCAACGAGTATATTTAGTCAAAGTCCGACGCCCCGCTTCACCTTCCTTTTTTAAGGCCTTTAATGATGGAAGCACCTCAGCAACTAGCTGGATAATAATAGATGCTGAAATATATGGCATAATTCCTATGGCAAAAATACTAAACCTCTCTAAAGAGCCTCCCGAAAAGAGATTAAGCATTCCCAAAATACCAGCATTACCTTCCTTAAAACTGTTAGCGAGTGCTGCAGCATTGACTCCAGGCACAGGAATATGAGCCCCTACCCTAAAGACGATAAGAGCCCCGAGCAAAAATAACAGGCGTCTTCTTAAATCATTCATTCTTGCTAAATTCCTAATTACAGCTACCGCTTGATATTTTTAAAAATATCAAGACAGCTCTACAACCCCACCAACAGCCTCAATAGCTGCCTGAGCACCTTTTGTAACCTTAATGTCGCTACGGATAGTAAGCGCTTTAGCAATAGACCCTGTAGCAACCACCTTAACCACGTTCACCCCAGAGTTTAATAAGCCATTTTGTTTTAACGTTAGGATATCAATCTCTTTACCACTTACTTTATTCAAGTCAGACAAGGTAATAACTGCAGCCTTCAAAGAAGAGATCGGCTTAAAACCTCTCTTGGGAAGGCGGCGCTGGAGGGGCATCTGCCCACCTTCAAAGCCAACCTTATGAAATCCACCAGCACGGCTTTTTTGCCCCTTATGTCCACGACCACACGTTTTACCAAGACCACTACCAATGCCGCGCCCAACACGACGCTTAACATGAGAAGAGCCTACAGATGGTTGAATTGTATTCAAAAACATAATTAGCCCCCAACCTTCAAGAGATAACTTACTTTATTAATCATTCCACGATTTTCAGGAGTATCTAGCACTTCAACTGAATGATGCCGATGGCGCAAACCCAAGCCCCGGACACACTGCCGATGAGATTCAACCGTACCAATTAGGCTCTTAGTAAGCGTTACAGTAATTGTCTTTTGTGTACTCATCATTAAACCCCTAACTCTTCCACAGATATACCACGCTTAGCTGCTACCTCACTTGGGGTATATAATTTTGCCAAGCCGTCCAAAGTGGCTCGAACGATATTATATGGATTAGTAGAACCGTGTACTTTTGCTGAAATATTATGAACACCCATTGCTTCAAAAATTAGTCGCATTGGGCCACCAGCCTTTACACCACTACCTTCTTTGGCAGGCTGCATAAACACCTTTGTAGCACCATGTTTACCAACCACCTCGTGGTGAATAGTTCCATTATTCAACGACACCTTGATCATTGAACGCCTAGCCTGATCCATAGCTTTCTGAACCGCAACAGGTACTTCTTTAGACTTACCCTTACCCATTCCAATGCGGCCATCACCGTCGCCAACTACTGTCAGCGCTGAAAATGCCATAATTCGACCACCCTTAACTACCTTGGTGACACGATTAACGGCAACCATTTTTTCAATCAAGCCATCATTACGCTCTTCAATATCTTGCTTTGCCATTATCTGATCCTCAACTCTGTAACTATTATTTTAAAAATTCAAGCCATTTTCACGAGCGGCCTCTGCCAATGCCTTGACACGCCCATGATACTGAAAACCAGATCTATCAAAAGCAACTCTTTCAATACCCAATGCTTTAGCTTTTTCCGCAATTCTTTTACCCACTAAAGATGCAGCTTGAACATTACTGCACGAGCCTAAGCTTTTTCTTATTTCTGACTCTACCGTGGAAGCTTGAGACAAAACGACACCTCCACTCGCATCAATTATCTGCGCGTAAATATGGTTATTGCTTCGAAATACACACAGCCTAATCTCTCCAAGCTGCTTTATGCGTGCACGTGCTTTATGTGCACGACGAGCTCTTCTAGTATACTTATCCATGAATACCATTCCTTAGCTATTTTTTCTTTGCTTCTTTCAAAACTACCACTTCATCCAAATAGCGTACACCCTTGCCTTTATAAGGCTCAGGCGGTCGAAAACCACGAATTTCAGCTGCTACCTGCCCTACAATTTGCTTATTGGCTCCCTTCAGCACTATCTCCGTAGGAGACGGCGTTTGAACCGAAACACCTTCTGGCATATCATAAACAACAGGGTGTGAGAATCCCAAAGAAAGATTCAAGGCAGAACCCTGAGCCTGCGCACGATACCCTACGCCAACCAACTGCAACCTTTTCTCAAACCCTTCAGCCAACCCTTTAACCATGTTAGCTGCAATAGCCCGAATAGTGCCTGACATTGCATCCGCTTCTTTAGTATTAGCAACAGCAGAAAATGCCAACTGCCCATCAGCAAACTTAACAGAGATACTGCTAGGCACTGCAACACTCAACTTATCACTCTTATTCTTTATTACCAACTTACCAGCCCCAAGCTCAACATCAAGACCAGCGGGGACATGCACTGGATTTTTTGCTATACGAGACATTTTAAATAAAGCTCCTTAATTGGCTACTTAAAGTTAAGCCACAACGCACAACAACTCGCCACCCACACCTGCGGCAAGAGCCTTATGCCCAGTCATAACACCCTTGGATGTACTAACGATAGCAATACCCAACCCATTCATAACTCGCGGAATTGAATCTGCACCCTTATACACTCTTAAGCCGGGACGAGAAACTCTCTTAATCTGCTCAATTACCGGCTTTCCTAGGTAATATTTCAACTGAATTTCCAAAATGGGCTTCACACCTGAAGATACCGAAAAGCTATCAATATACCCTTCCTCCTGCAGAACTTTAGCAATTGCACATTTCACCTTAGAAGAAGGCATAGCAACGGAAGCTTTATTTGCACGCTGCGCATTACGAATGCGAGTCAGCATATCAGAAATAGGATCATGCATACTCATTACTATTTATCCTTAAATTTACCAACTGGCCTTAATAACACCAGGAATCTCACCACGCATCGCAATTTCGCGAATTTTAGTACGCCCTAAACCAAACTTACGGAAGGTGCCACGTGGTCGACCCGTTAAAGCACAGCGTCTTCTTTGTCGAATAGGTGACGCATTTCTGGGAATAGCTTGAAGCTTTAAACGAGCCTCAAAGCGCTCTTTATCACTCACCCCAGCATCATTAATTACTGCAAAAATTGCAGTCCTCTTCGCAGCATACTTTTTTGCAAGCGCAACGCGTTTTGCTTCTCGATTAATAAGAGCTTTTTTTGCCATGATTATCCCTTAAATGGAAATTTAAAAAGCGAAAGCAATGCTCTTGCCTCTTCATCCGTTTTCGCAGTAGTAGTAATCGTAATATTTAACCCACGAAGTGTGTCGATCTTATCGTACTCAATCTCAGGGAAAATAATCTGCTCACGGACACCCATATTATAATTACCTTGGCCGTCAAAAGATTTACCATTAACCCCTCGAAAGTCCCTAACACGCGGCAACGCTACAGAAATCAATCTATCCAAAAACTCAAACATCCTCTCCTTACGAAGAGTAACCTTGCAACCAACTGGATAGTCATCACGGATCTTAAACCCAGCAATTGATTTCCTAGCCAAAGTAACTACAGGCTTCTGTCCAGCAATTTTCTCCAAATCGCCAACAGCATGCTCCATCACTTTTTTATCAGCAACTGCCTCACCAACCCCCATATTTAATGTTATTTTTTCAATACGAGGAACCTCCATGATGGACTTATATCCAAACTGCGACATCAACGCAGGAACAACCGTCTCAATATAAAACTCTCTCAACCGTGCCATACCTAAATTTCCTTAGCTCAACTTAAGCCAACTCAGCACCGTTAGACTTAAACACTCTCACACGTCTAACCTTGCCATTATCATCAATCAACTTGACACCAACTCGATCCGCTTTCTGCGTCTCTTTGTTATAAATAGCGACGTTTGAAATGTGAATAGGCATATTTTTAGCAACCACACCACCCTCAACGTTACGCATAGGATTAGGCTTTTGGTGCCTCTTAACAAGATTCACACCCTCAACAACCACCTTATCACCTAACAAACGGGTAACTTGCCCCTGCTTGCCTTTATCTCTACCCGAGATAACAACAACATGATCGCCCTTAATAATTTTACTCATAATCTTATCTCTCAGATCACTTCAGGAGCCAACGAAACAATCTTCATAAACCGCTCAGTACGCAATTCACGCGTTACCGGCCCAAAAATACGCGTACCCATAGGCTCAAGCTTAGCATTCAGCAGCACAGCAGCATTATTATCAAATTTAATTAACGCACCATCTGCACGGCGAATACCTTTAGCTGTACGAACAACAACAGCATTATATACATCACCTTTTTTCACTCGGCCACGCGGAGCCGCATCCTTGACCGATACTTTAATAACATCACCAACGCTTGCATAACGGCGCTTAGAACCACCAAGCACCTTAATACACATAACGCGACGAGCACCAGAGTTATCAGCCACATCCAAAATAGTCTGCATCTGAATCATGTCATTACCTTTTTAAAACCAACTTAACCTATCATTAGTCATCAAATAGATGACCAACATCTACCAAAATAGATCAGTTTTGGCCCCGACAGGGAGAAACTCCTAGGAAACTAGGAGCTAGAAAGGCGAGGAGTTTACAGCCTTTTCTTTCCTACTGCAAGACCTCGCCTACAAAAATACCAAAATTACAACTAAATTTCTTGAGACTTCTCAAGCAGGCTTTGGACAACCCATGACTTTGTCTTAGACAAAGGGCGACCCTCAGCAATTACCACCACATCACCCACTTTGCACTCATTGCGCTCATCGTGAGCATGAATTTTAGTGGATCGCTGGATAATCTTACCATACAAGGGGTGTTTTACTCTGCGTTCAATCAAGACGGTTACTGTTTTATCCATCTTATCGCTGATCACCCTACCTTGCAAAGTTCGAACAATTTTGGCATCACTCATTGCAAACCCCTTTCTCAGCTAACTTGGTTTTTACGCGAGCAATATCACGACGAACGCGCTTCAGCTCACTATTCTTGCTTAGCTGGCCAGTAGCATGTTGCATACGCAAACTAAATTGCGTCTTTAACAAACCAACCAGATCAGCCTCTAGCTGCTCCAATGATTTGTCTTTTAAATCAATCGTTTTCATCATTTACCTACCTGCCGGGATACAAATGTTGTACGTATAGGCAATTTTGCAGCCGCTAAAGCAAACGCCTCTCTAGCCAAGGATTCTGATACTCCATCCATTTCATAGAGCACTTTGCCAGGCTTGATTTCAGCAACATAATACTCTACTGAGCCTTTACCGCCACCCATACGCACTTGGATTGGTTTTTCAGTAATAGGTTTATCTGGAAACACACGAATCCAAATACGCCCACCACGCTTAATATGACGAGTCATAGCACGTCGAGCCGCTTCAATCTGTCGAGCTGTTAATCTGCCACGACCAATTGCCTTCAAACCAAAATTACCAAAGCTGACATCGTATCCATTAGTAGCGACACCAGTATTGCGACCTTTATGCTGCTTGCGATATTTCATTCTAACCGGCTGTAGCATGGCGGCCACCTCCTTTTCTACGCTTATTCTCAGTGTTGGCATTTCCCAACAACTGTCCAGTCTCGCCCTTATAAACCCATACTTTCAGGCCTATAACACCATAGGTGGTATGCGCCTCGCTAGTGGCATATTCAACAGCTGCTCGCAAAGTATGCAACGGCACACGACCCTCACGATACCACTCGCTACGAGCGATATCCGCGCCATTCAAACGCCCTGAAGTCATGATTTTGATACCTTTAGCTCCAGCACGCATAGCATTTTGCATAGCGCGCTTCATTGCGCGACGGAACTGCACACGTTTTTCCAACTGCTGAGCGATACCATCAGCAATAACTTGCGCATCCAATTCAGGCTTGCGAATTTCTTCGATATTCACATGAACAGGAACACCAAGCAATTGGTGCAAATCTTGCTTCAATACCTCAATATCCTCGCCCTTTTTACCAATCACAACACCAGGGCGTGCAGTATGAATGGTGATGCGAGCAGATTTAGCCGGACGCTCAATCACTACGCGGCCTACTGAAGCATTGGCTAAGCGCTTACGCAAATAATCACGCACGTCGATATCCTGCTTCAATACAGCAGCAAATTCTGTGCTCTTAGCAAACCACTTAGATGACCAGTCTTTATTTACAGCTAGGCGAAAGCCAGTTGGATGAATTTTTTGTCCCATAGCTTTTCCTTAGTTTCCTACTGTCACATTAATATGACACGTTTGTTTTTCAATACGGTTGCCACGACCTTTTGCCCGGGCACGGAATCGTTTTAAACTCGGTCCCTTGTCCACAAAAATCGTTACAACTTTAAGCTCATCAATGTCAGCGCCTTCGTTATGCTCAGCATTAGCGATAGCAGACTCTAATACCTTTTTAATCAGCTCAGCACCTTTCTTTGTGCTAAATGCCAAAATATTAAGAGCTTGCTCTACCTCTTTGCCTCGAATTAAATCAGCAACTAACCGGGCTTTTTGAGCAGAAATACGGGCATTTTTATGTTGTGCAGATACTCTCATGATTCACCTTATTTCTGGGCCTTTTTATCAGCCAAGTGTCCTTTAAAAGTACGAGTAAGCGCAAACTCACCCAACTTATGGCCAACCATATTATCGCTAATAAACACAGGCACGTGAGTGCGACCATTATGTACCGCAATAGTCAACCCAATAAAATCGGGGAGAATTGTTGAGCGGCGAGACCATGTTTTAATAGGACGCTTATCATTGCCGGCGCGAGCAGCATCAACTTTTTTCAGCAGGTGCAGATCGACATATGGACCTTTTTTCAATGAACGAGCCATATCAATTAACCTTTATTTGAATAGCGGCGACGAACAATCATATTGTCCGTACGCTTATTATTACGAGTTCGGTAACCCTTAGCCGGAGTACCCCATGGGCTGACAGGCTCACGAGCCTCACCGGTACGACCCTCACCACCACCATGCGGGTGATCCACAGGATTCATTACCACACCACGGACGGTCGGACGAATACCACGCCAACGATTAGCACCAGCTTTACCAATTTTCTTCAGACTTTGCTCTTCATTGCCAACTTCGCCAACAGTGGCACGGCAATCGATATGGATCTTACGCACCTCACCTGAACGCAAACGAACTTGAGCGTACACACCTTCTTTAGCCAGCAAAACCGCGGAAGCACCAGCTGAACGAGCAATCTGAGCACCTTTGCTAGGTTTCATCTCGATACAGTGGATGGTGGTACCAACCGGAATATTACGAATCGGCAAAGCATTACCAACTTTGATTGCAGCTTCTGCGCCAGAAACCAATACGGCACCCGCCTGGATACCGCGAGGAGCAATAATATAACGGCGCTCACCATCAGCGTAGCAAAGCAGCGCAATGAAAGCAGTACGGTTCGGATCGTACTCAATACGCTCAACTTTCGCAGGAATATTATCCTTATCGCGTTTAAAATCTACTACGCGGTAGTGATGTTTATGCCCACCACCTTTATGACGAGTAGTGATATGACCGTTATGGTTACGGCCGGCGATAGAGTTTTTCTTCTCTACCAGCGGCGCATAAGGAGCACCCTTATGCAGACCCTCTGCAACCACGCGAACCATGCCGCGGCGGCCTGCAGAAGTCGGCTTCATTTTTACAATAGCCATAATATTTATTCCTTATCTGCAGCTGCTGCAACAGATTCCAAATCCAGCTCCTGTCCGGCAGCCAAGCTGATATAAGCCTTCTTCACGTTACTGCGGCGACCCAGAGTGCGACCAAAACGCTTTACTTTCCCTTTGATTGCAACTGTAGTCACTGAGGCTACCTGAACACCAAACAACAATTCAACGGCAGCTTTAACTTCTGCCTTGGTTGCATCAGGCAACACTTTAAAAGTCATCTGGTTGCGTTTTTCAGCCAACAAATTGCTCTTTTCAGAAACAACAGGAGCCAAAATTACCTTCATCAAACGTTGTTGATTCATACCCATTGCTCCTCAAGTTGTGCAACCGCTTCCTTAGTTACCACTACTTTTTTATAGCGAAGCAAGCTGTACGGATCAATCTGCTGAGCCTCCAGAACCAACACGTTTGGCAGGTTGCGTGAAGACAGATATACGTTTTCATCCAGCTGATTGGTAACAAACAAAACCTGCTCCATACCCAAATTTTTCACTTGCTCAGCAAAAGCTTTGGTTTTAGGAGTAGCAACAGACAGCTCTTCAATCACAAACAAGCGCTCATCACGCACCAACTGGGACAAAATAGTCGCCATACCGGCACGGTACATCTTACGATTAACCTTCTGAGCAAAGTTTTCATCAGGCTTATTCGGGAATGTACGGCCACCCCCTCTCCACAGCGGAGAAGAAGACATACCAGCACGAGCGCGGCCAGTACCTTTTTGGCGCCACGGCTTTTTGGTGGAGTGCTTCACTTCAGCACGAGTCAGCTGTGCACGGTTGCCAGAACGGGCATTTGCCAAGAAAGCAGTAACCAGCTGGTGAACCAATGCCTCGTTATATTCACGAGCAAACAGCGCATCGGAAGCAGCAAGGCTACCTGAAACCTGGCCTTTAGCATCAATTACTTTTAATTCCATTACGCACCTACTTTCACGCTGGGGCGCACAACTACATCACCATTGGCAGCACCGGGAACAGCACCTTTAACCAACAGCAGATTGCGTTCCGCATCCACACGAACCACTTCCAAACGCTGCACGGTCGCAGTAGTATTACCATACTGACCAGCCATACGTTTACCCGGGAACACACGACCCGGATCTTGGTTCATACCGATAGAACCAGGAACACGGTGAGAACGAGAGTTACCGTGAGAAGCACGTTGCGCACCAAAGTTATGGCGCTTGATGGTACCAGCAAAGCCCTTACCTTTAGAGGTGCCGGTTACATCTACAAACTGGCCAGCTTCAAAAATAGCAACAGTTACTTCGTCGCCCACTTTCAATTCAGCCAATTTCTCTTCAGTCAAAGCAAACTCATGCAAGCCGCGACCAGCCTCAACACCTGCTTTTGCAAAGTGACCGGCTTCTGCCTTGTTTACACGATTAGCTTTCTTCTGACCAAAGGTAACCTGAACAGCCGCATAGCCGTCGGTATCTTTGGATTTTACCTGAGTGACGCGATTAGGAGACATTTCCAACACGGTTACCGGCACGGAAACACCTTGCTCGGTAAACACGCGGGTCATGCCCACCTTGCGCCCAACCAGACCTAAAGTCATGATTTTTCCTTATATAACAAGGGGTCAGCTACGATTGGCCGACCTTTTGGACAAAACAAAAAACTTGGCTAAAAATGCCAAGACGCACACTATACTATATTTTCACTAAACCTTTCAAGCAGAAACTTTGCCTTAGTTCTGCAGAATCAGGCTACCTGAAAATGCATATCATCCAAACGCAAACATATAGCCACGCGTTATATCGGTATAACAACAGGCAGGTTTTCAGGTAGCCTCAAGGTCGTTAAAATAATCATAGCGGTACAACACCTACCTGTTTTACTAAAACCAATCTCGAGGAACTCATCATGTGCCAGCTTTTGGGCATGAACTGCAACACCCCCACCGACATCGTTTTCTCTTTCGAAGGCTTCCGCCTGCGCGGCGGGCTCACCGACCGACACGCCGACGGCTTTGGCATTGGCTTTTTCGAAAACAAAGGCGTGCGTATGTTCCACGACGACAAGCCCAGCGCCAGCTCGCCGGTGGCCGACTTGGTAAAAACCTACCAAATCAAATCCACCAACGTCATCGCCCACATCCGCAAAGCCACTCAAGGCAGCATCGGCTTAGCTAATACCCACCCCTTCATCCGCGAAATGTGGGGCGAATACTGGCTGTTCGCCCACAACGGCCACCTTGGCGGCTTCCAACCTGAGGAAGGCCAATACTACCGCCCTGTCGGCAGCACCGATTCCGAACGTGCCTTCTGCTTCATACTGGAACAACTGCGCACCCGCTTCAAGCATAAGCCACCGGTGGGTAAATTGTTTGCAGAAGTGGCCGCGCTCACAGCACAGATCCGCCACCACGGATTATTCAACTTTATGCTGTCTAACGGAGAAATCTTGTTTGCCCATGCCAGCACGCTACTGTACTACATCATCCGCCAAGCCCCCTTTGGTGAAGCACATCTTATCGATAACGATGTAGCCGTAGATTTCGCCGCGGTGACTACTCCCGATGACCGTGTAGCTGTTATCGCCACACAACCCCTTACCGCCAACGAAACTTGGACGCAACTGGCCGTAAATGAATTGGTTGCTTTCCGCGATGGCGACATCATTCTGCGCGATTGCCCGGACAACCCTCGCTACCTCAGCCAGCAGGAAGGCTTGGCCATTGCCCGTGCTGCCGGCGTAGCCGCATAAATTCTCTCAATACTGCAACAATCTGGCTGCCCTGCAGCCAGATTGTTTTCATTATTGCCACGCCCCAAGCATTAACACTTGAAAATTTTTTGATTTAATCGCTTGACATACACCTTGCCTTTCCTTTACTTTACAGCCATGCCTTTGCATAAAGCTGCTGAGTTTCCCATAAAGGAATATGCAAACATTGATTTTTGCCCAATTTGTGGCATGGGTCACTGATGCAATGGCATCTTCATCAATGAAGTTTTTCAACCACTGAGATAAGCCACCTAATCCAAGAGTGCTGTCTCTCATTAATATATGGATGGATACCATGAATGAATCTCAACATACTGATACCCCCCAATTAGACGAAAGTCAGGTCATGGCAGTTCGTCGCGAGAAATTGGCAGAAATCCGCAAACACGGCGTAGCGTTCCCCAACGACTTCCGTCGCAATGCTTTTGCCGGTGATCTGCAGAGCCAATACGGCGAACTGTCTAAGGAAGAGTTGGAAGAAAAGAACGTAACCGTCAAGGTAGCAGGCCGCATGATGCTGCAACGCGACATGGGTAAGGCCAGCTTCGCCACCCTGCAAGACGTTTCTGGCCAAATCCAGCTCTACGTAAACGACCAGGGTGTTGGTGAGAAGATTCACGAAGAGTTCAAGCACTGGGACTTGGGCGATATCCTCGGCGCAGAAGGCGTGCTGTTTAAAACCAACCACGGCGAGCTGACCGTACGCGTAAGCCAAATCCGCCTGCTGGCCAAAGCCCTGCGCCCCCTGCCCGACAAAGTGCACGGCCTGAAAGACCAGGAAACCCGCTACCGCCAGCGTTATGCCGATTTGATCGTAAACGCCGAATCGCGCGAAATCTTCAAAAAACGCGGCCGCATCATCCAAACCATCCGCAACTTCATGACTGGCGAGCAGTATCTTGAAGTGGAAACCCCGATGATGCACCCGATTGCCGGTGGCGCAGCAGCCCGTCCGTTCGTTACCCACCACAACGCGCTGGACATCCCGCTGTTTATGCGAATTGCTCCCGAGCTCTATCTGAAACGTTTGGTGGTAGGCGGTTTCGAGCGCGTGTTTGAAATCAACCGCAACTTCCGTAACGAAGGTGTGTCTGCCCGCCACAACCCCGAGTTCACCATGATGGAGTTCTACGAGGCATTCTCCGACTACCACCGCATGATGGACATGACCGAAGGCGTGATCCGCGCTTGCGCCAACGCCGTTTGCGGCAGCCTGCACGTTCCCTACAACGGTAAAGAAGTGGATCTGGAAAAACGCTTTGACCGCCTCACCATCGTGGACGCGATCAAAAAATACAATCCGCAATACACCGACGAGCAGCTGAACGATGAAGAATGGCTGAAAAAAGAAGTGGTGAAACACGGCGAAGACCTGCCTGCCGCTCCCGGCATCGGCAGCCTGCAGCTGGCCTTGTTTGAAGGCTGCGCCGAAGGCAAGCTGTGGAACCCCACCTTCATTATCGACTATCCGGTTGAAGTGTCTCCCCTGGCTCGTGCTTCCGATACCAATCCGAAGCTCACCGAACGTTTCGAACTGTTTGCAGTAGGCCGCGAGCTGGCCAACGGCTACTCAGAGTTGAACGACCCGGAAGACCAGGCTGATCGCTTCAGATCACAAGTGGCTCAGAAAGAAGCCGGCGACGACGAAGCCATGAACTACGACGCCGACTACATCCGCGCCATGGAATACGGCCTGCCGCCCACCGGCGGTTGCGGTATCGGTATCGACCGCTTGGTAATGTTGCTGACCAACGCCCCGAGCATCCGCGACGTTATCCTGTTCCCGCATATGCGTCCGGAAGAAGGCCAGAACTAATCCTTCAGGCTTAATCAAAGGCTACCTGAAATTTCAGGTAGCCTTTTTGTTGCCACTGTGCTTGTGAAGGCTACCTGAAAACATCTTCCTCAAAAAACTATAGAGAATGATGACAAGACTGCGTTCCTGCATTGGCTTGTCTGTCCATACTGCTTGCACATCCTGCCTACCCACCTTGCCCCGCTTTTAATCCACCAACAATCCCTGCCACAGCAAACAAAAGGCTACCTGAAACCCTGTATCCGGTTTTCAGGTAGCCTTTGATACCCAGTTTAAACGGGGCTGTTTAGCTCAATTTGCCGTGGCATTGTTTGTAGCGCAAGCCGCTGCCGCAAGGGCAGGGGTCGTTGCGGTGTACCATTTGGCCACGGGCGGCAAGGGCCTCGGGGCTGAAGTCGTCTTCAGCAAAGTCGGCAGCTTCGGCGGCATTGCCATTAGCAGCCAGGTAGGTAATATCCGGTGCTGGAGCATGGTTTTCTTGATAAGCCATTTGCGCGGGCGCACTTTCCTCGGCCACCGGCTCATTCAGCTCGAAGCGCACTTGCGACAGAAGCCTGGCAGTTTCATTGCGGATGTTCTGCCACAGGTTTTGGAACATCTCGAAAGATTCCATTTTGTATTCCTGCTTCGGATTCTTCTGAGCGTAGCCGCGCAGGTGGATGCCTTGGCGCAGGTAGTCCATAGCAGAAAGATGTTCGCGCCACTGGCTGTCCATCACTTGCAGGAAGATATTGCGCTCAAACTGACGCATCAATTCGGCACCGACCATTTCGGTTTTAGCGGCATAGTCGTCTTGCGCCAGCTTCCAAACCCGCTCTTTCACGTCTTGGTTGTCGAGGGTGGGGTCTTGCTTGAACCACTCGGTAACCGGGGCATGAATATGGAAGTCGGCAAACAGCTGTTTCTCCAGCGCCACCAAATCCCACTGTTCTTCGATGCTGTCGGCGGGCATATACAGATCAACCAAATTCTCGATTGCCTCTTGCCGCATCTCGGTCATCATGGCGGAGTTGTCTTCGGTTTCCAGCACTTCGTTGCGGCGGCTGTAGATAACCTTGCGCTGGTCGTTGGCCACGTCGTCGTATTCCAACACCTGTTTGCGCATATCGAAGTTGCGGCCTTCCACTTTCCGCTGGGCGCTTTCAATCTGACGGGTGAGCAGGCCGTGTTCAATTGGCACACCGCGTTCCGGCGCCAGTTTTTCGAGCAAGGCAGCGTGGCGGTCGAGCGCAAAGAGGCGCAGCAGCGGGTCTTCAAACGAGAGGTAGAAGCGGCTGGAGCCCACGTCGCCCTGACGGCCGGAACGGCCGCGCAGCTGGTTGTCGATACGGCGGCTTTCGTGGCGCTCGGTGCCGACGATGTGCAGGCCACCGGCAGCGATTACGCGGTCGTGCTCTTCCTGCCAGCCGTCTTCCAGCTCTTTAATGCGGGCGGCTTTTTCTTCTTCGCTCAAGTCGGGATTGTTGCGGATAATGTGGCTAAGATGTTTCACGTTGCCGCCGAGTACGATGTCGGTACCGCGGCCGGCCATATTGGTGGCCACGGTAATCATGCCAGTTTTACCGGCCTGCGCCACGATGTCGGCTTCGCGGGCGTGCTCTTTGGCGTTCAAAACGTTGTGTGCCAAACCAGCGCGGGAGAGCATATTAGACACCAGCTCGGAGTTTTCGATGCTGGTGGTACCCACCAGAATGGGCTGTCCTTTGGCATGGCGCTCTTTAATGTCGGCCACCACGGCTTCGAATTTTTCTTCGGCGGTGCGGAATACCTGGTCGTTGAAGTCTTTGCGGATCATCGGCCGGTTGGTGGGGATGATCACGGTTTCCAGGCCGTAGATACTTTGGAACTCGTAGGCTTCGGTATCGGCGGTACCGGTCATGCCGGAGAGTTTGCTGTAGAGGCGGAAGTAGTTTTGGAAAGTAATGGAGGCCAAAGTTTGGTTTTCTTGGCGGATTTCCACGCCTTCTTTGGCTTCCACGGCCTGATGCAGACCTTCCGACCAACGGCGGCCGGTCATCAGGCGGCCGGTGAATTCGTCCACAATCACGATTTCGCCGTCTTGCACCACATAGTGTTCGTCCAAATTAAACAGGCTGTGGGCGCGCAAAGCGGCCATCAGGTGGTGCATCAGGGCGATATTGGCGGTGGAATAAAGCGAATCTCCTTCCTGCAACAGGCCCATTTTGGTGAGGATTTGCTCGGCATGTTCATGGCCGGCTTCGCTGAGCAATACGGTGCGGTTTTTCTCATCCACCCAATAATCACCCTCGCCCTCTTCTTCTTTCTGACGTACCAGCTGGGCGGGTACTTTATTCATCACCAAATACAAATCAGTATTGTCGTCGGCCTGGCCGGAGATGATGAGCGGGGTACGGGCTTCGTCGATCAGAATGGAGTCCACTTCGTCCACCACGGCGAAGTTCAGCTCGCGCTGCACCTTGTCGCTCAGCTGGTGCACCATATTGTCGCGCAGGTAGTCGAAGCCGAATTCGTTGTTGGTACCGTAGGTGATGTCGGCGTTATAGGCTTCGTGTTTGGCGGCCTGATCCATATTGGCCACAATCACGCCCACTTTCATGCCGAGGAAGTTGTAGAGCGGGCCCATGATATCGGCATCGCGGGCGGCGAGGTAGTCGTTTACCGTTACCACATGCACGCCTTTACCGGCGAGCGCGTTCAGATACACGGCCAGCGTAGCCACCAGGGTTTTGCCCTCGCCGGTTCGCATTTCGGCGATTTTGCCCTGGTGCAACACCATGCCGCCGATGAGCTGCACATCAAAATGGCGCATGCCCAGTGTGCGGCGGGAAGCTTCGCGGCACACGGCAAAAGCTTCTTCCAAAATGTCGTCCAAGGTTTCGCCCTTGGCGAGCCGTTGTTTGAATTCTGCGGTTTTGGCTTGCAGCGCCGCATCGTCGAGCTGCTGGATGTCTTTTTCCATGCCGTTGATGCGTACCACGGATTTGCGGTATTGTTTCAGAAGCCTGTCGTTGCGGCTGCCGAACACTTTCTTGGCCAGTGAAGTAATCATAAAATATTTAATCCCTTATGCGGTATTGCTGTTGCCCCGTGTGCTCGATTCAAACTGCGGCGGCATTCGCCTGCCGGCTTATTCCGGTTCAAATCTCATCCACTGCGATAGTAAAATAACGGGTAATTCTAGCATAATCAAACCTGTTCGCGCTTGGGAATATGGCTCGCCCTGGCAGGATTTCAAGCGCATCGGGCAGGCTTTTTTATCGGCAGCGGCAGTTTGCCTGTTTTCAGGTAGCCTCTTGATGAGGTTTTTAGGTGTATCCTGCCTGCTTTGCCATTGCCCAACTCCACTTTTCAGGTAGCCTTTATATGTCCGACCTCAACCGCCTCAACCCCGGCCGCCACAGCCTGCACAGCCGCGACAACCTCAGCCGCGGCGAATCGCGGCTGCACGACCTGATTATGCAGGCCGAAAGCTGGCGGCATACCGCCCAAGCACTGGAAGCACGGCTGCCGGCCAAGTTGCAGCAGCATTGCCGCGCGGTGCGGGTGCGCGAAGGGGTTTTGGTTTGGTATGCAAGCAACAATATGGCGGCGGCACGGCTGCGGATGCTCGCGGCGGGGCTGCTGCCGGCCTGGCGGGCGGTGTGCCCGGAGGTGCGCGAAGTGCAGGTGAAAATCAGCCCGCCGGAGCAGGAGCGGTCGAAAGAAAAACAAGCCAAACTGAGCCGCACCGCCGCCGAACAGTGCTTGGCCGCTGCGGATGATTTGGCACACCACCCGGAGCTGGCGGCGGCGCTGCGGCATTTGGCAAGGCATGCAGAGGAAGAAGGTGGTGAATAAGGCTGTGTTATCGATTCGGGAATAACAGCAACAGCGGTACGGGCTGCTTTTTTGCTGCGGTTGGGGTATGATAAGAGTTATGTATTTGTGTATAAGGAGAAAATAATGAAGAAGCTGTTTACTCTATTGCTGCTGTGTACATCCCTACCCGCCCTAGCCTATGAATACAAATATGGAGAATCGGTGGCATTCACAGGGAAATTACAAACGATGCGTGGCGGTTGGATGGCTATTGTGTTGGATAAGCCGATCACTGTTGTGCCAAAGCCTGGGGACGATGATGGTATAGACACCCCTGAAACAGGCGTGAGGACGATGCAGCTGGCTATGTCGTCTCCAGAGAACTTCCGACAGTATCAGCGGTTTAAAGGCAGGATGGCACGGGTACAGTGTGAAACGCTGTACCACTCTCACACTGCACACCATCAAACGCCTGTACTGTGCACGGTGGCCAGGATTTCTGCACCGGATAGACCGTAGGGTTGGTAATAAGACAACGTATGCCTACGCTATTGAGGTTGCTGATTGTTGCGTTTGCCTAGCCGTATATGGGACGCCCAATATCTTTCAGGTAGCCTCTCTCCTATATAAAAACAGCATGACACACCATCATGCTGTTTTTTGTTTTCCACTTCAGGCTACCTGAAAAGGCTACCTGAAATCTGAAACTCAATGTGCACAGCCGCAATGCCCGCCGCCGCAACCGCCGGCTGCGTGATGGTTTTCAGGTAGCCTTTCCGCCGCCTCGCCGGGTTCGGCATGATAATCCAGCGGCACCAAATCCAGCTTGGCCATCAGCAGGCGGTCGCCGTCTTCGTCGGGGTTTTCCGTGGTTAAAAGCTTGTCGCCGTAGAAAATCGAGTTCGCGCCCGCCATGAAACACATCGCCTGCATGGATTCGGGCATATTGCTGCGCCCGGCGGAAAGGCGCACGAAGCTGTGCGGCATGGTAATCCGTGCCACGGCAATGGTGCGGACGAACTCCGTCCAGTCCAAATCTTCGGCATCGGCCAGCGGCGTGCCTTCCACTTTCACCAGCTGGTTAATCGGCACGCTTTCCGGCTGCGGGTCGAGGTTGGCGAGGCTGGCAATCAGCCCGGCGCGTTCGGCACGGGTTTCGTTCATGCCCACAATGCCGCCACAGCAGATTTTCAGGCCGGCATTGCGCACCTTGCCCAGGGTGTCCATGCGGTCTTCGTGTTTGCGGGTGTGGATAATGTCGTTGTAACGCTCGGGGTCGGTGTCAAGGTTGTGGTTGTAGTAGTCTAGGCCAGCTTTTTTGAAGTCTTCCGCCATGCCATCTTCCAGCATGCCGAACGTGCCGCAGGTTTCCATGCCCAAACCCTTCACGGCTTTGATGATTTCGGATACCACGGCCACATCTTTCGGCTTCGGCCCGCGCCATGCCGCGCCCATGCAGAAACGGCTGGCGCCGCGCGATTTGGCGATTTTGGCTTTTTCCACGATTTCGCCCACATCCATCATCTGCTCTTTGCCCAGATTGGTGTTATGGTGCGCCGATTGCGGGCAATAGGCGCAGTCTTCCGGGCAGCCGCCGGTTTTGATGGAAAGCAGGGTAGAGAGCTGGATTTCGCGCGGGTTGAAATTTTGGCGGTGGATTTCGGCGGCACGGAATACGAGGTCGAGAAAGGGCAGCCCGAACAGGGCTTCGACATCGCATTTTTTCCAATACTGCGCAGTGGGATGCGGCTTAGGCTCGGTTTGACGGCGCAAAGCCACCGGGGAGAGGGTGGTCATAGGAGAGTTCCTTCAATAAGAGTTTGCGGCGGCGCAATGTCGCCGACGGGCAACGCCGGGTCGCAATGTCCACGGCCTGCCCTGACTGATCGGAAGCTTTGTTCCGAAGGCGGCAAGTGTAGCCAAAAACCAAACGGCAGGCTACCTGAAATCCCCAAATCCCGCTTCAGGTAGCCTTGGGCTTAACAAACATGGGCTACCTGAAAATATCGGCAAAACCTATGCTGCGCAAGCAACAAGCCCACTATATTTGTTTTTCCCTATCTTACTCTGCATCCCGCTGTGCTTCTTCGTATTTTCGATATACTTCTTCTACCGCCTTTTTTGAAAGAGGTGCGCCGCATCGTGCGCAATACTTAATAAATGGCGACACTCCTCTGGAAACAGAAAATGACAGACCGGTAAATGAAACCACCTTTCCGTTTAGCCCCTGAGTTTTATGGCAATGCGGGCAGATTCCAAAAATAATGGCTGTAATAATGGTTATAGGCATGACTATAGGCATATAGTACATAAAAAATAAACCAATAGAATCTTTCTCTGTCAGAACCTCACCGGTATATATATTTTGTATTAAAGCAATGATTCCTATAGCGGCAAACCCGTAAAAACCAAGTTTAGGGATCATCAGCTTTCTCTGCATAGCATTGGCCAGCTTTAAATCCCGCTCTTTGTTGCTGTTGCTAATATCATATTTATACTTATCCATCTTATTCATGTCGCCTTACCATCCGATAAACTATAGTGGATTAAATTTAAATCAGGACAAGGCGGCTAGCCGCAGACAGTACAAATAGTACGGCAAGGCGAGCCAACGCTGTACTGGTTTAAATTTAATTCACTATATCTCACGTTTTATCATATCAGTTTCCCTTCCCAATCCGGCATGGCGTCCACCTATTTCAATTGGCAAGCTGCGTCTGTCGCCTTTCAAATCTTCAGGTAGCCTCCAGCCGTCTTTAAAAAGGCTACCTGAAGATTTTCAGGTAGCCTTTTCCGCGCTTTATGCCGCTAATTTGCGCTGATTTCCTCCAGCGTGCGCCCCTTCGTTTCCTCACCCAGCAGCACAATCACCAGCACCACCGCCGCCAGCACCGCCGCAAACATCACGAAAATCCGCGCGAAACCGCCGCTACCGCTCATACCGGCCACCACCATCGGCGCCACAATCCCGCCGATGCGCCCCACCGCGCCCGCCCAGCCAGAGCCGAAGGCGCGGAAGCGCACCGGATACAGCTCCGGCGTGTAAGTGTAGAGCACGCCCCACGCGCCCAGGTTGAAAAACGACATCAAACTGCCCCACAACATGATTTCCAGCGTAGAGCCGCTTTGGCCGAAACAGTAGGCACACACCGCACACGCACCCAAAAAGCCCGCCAACGTGGCCTTGCGCCCGATTTTCTCCACCAGCACCGCCGCCGCAAAATACCCCGGCAGCTGCGCCAGAATCATCACCAGCACATATTCAAACGTCTTCACCACTGAATAGCCCTGCCCCGCCAACAGCTTGGGCAGCCAAGTAAATATCCCGTAATAAGAAAACACGATGCCGAACCAAATCAGCCACAGCATCAGCGTGCGGCGGGCAAACGGCGGCCGCCACAGCTGCGCGAGGCGGATTTTCTCCTTCTTCTGCACAGTCGGCACAATCATTTCCGCCGCCTGCGCCACACCCGATTCCGCCTCCAAACGGCACACCAATGCGTGCGCCTCCTCCGCCCTGCCCGCCGCAATCAGATAAGGCACCGATTCCGGCAGCCGCTTCCACACCGCAAACGCATACAAAAGCGGCACCGAGCCCGCCGCAAACGCGCTGTGCCAGCCAAACTGCGGAATCAGGAAATACGAAGCCAGCGCCGCCGCCAGCCAGCCCAAGCCCCAAAAACTCTCCAGCAGCACGATAAAGCGCCCGCGCACCTTCGGCGGCGCATACTCGCTCACCAGCGACACCGCCACCGGCAGCTGCCCGCCCAAGCCGAAGCCCACCCAGAAGCGGAAAAACAGCAGCGCGGCCAAGTTCGGCGACAACGCGCACAAACCCGTGGCCGCGCCGTAGAGCACCATGGTGCCCGCAAACACATTGCGCCGCCCGAAACGGTCGGCCGCCCAGCCGCTCAACACCGCGCCCAGCGCCATGCCCACAAAACCGATGCTCACCACCCAGCCCGACTGCTGCGCACTCAAGCCCCACTCTTTGGCCAAAGTCACCAACACAAACGACACCATACCCGTGTCCATCGCATCAAACAGCCAACCCAGCCCAATTAGGGCCAGCAGGCGGTAGTGGAAACGGCTTAAAGGCAGCGCATGCAGGCGCGACAAAATATCCATTGGGTTTCTCCTCGTGAAATGTGGGAAGGCTACCTGAAAACACAGCGGCACGGTTTGAAAATATCGAAACGATATAGCTGAATTTATTTCAATTTCCAATAAGCCGTATCGCTATATGCTTGGCATAAAACAGAATATGAATTAAGCGGTTTAACTGCATAAAGATAATAATGGCTCGCATTATAACGAGCCGTAACGGCACATGCCAGCCATTTGCCTCAAAGCGGCGGCAACCGGGAAAGTTTCCCGTTCCCGAAATCCCCTCACCACCATGCCACATAAATTCAGCATAATATCAACACATTCTTTGGTGAAACACCTAATCCCAAACAGTTCTGCCACGCAGAAAGACTACCTGAAAATTCAGGTAGCCTTTTGCTTACCACAAGCGGGCAACCAACCTGCAATGTGCAGTATATCCGCCTTCCAAACGCTCTATTTGCCGATACAGAAGCGGCTGAAAATCACGCCCAGGAGGTCGTCGGCGTTGAATTCGCCGGTGATGGTGTTGCAGGCGTTTTGTGCCAGGCGCAGGTGTTCGGCGAAGAGTTCGAGCTGCTGGCGGCCGCACAGGGCGGCGAGTTCGAGCTCGGCTTGGGCGGCTTCCAGCGCGCGCAGGTGGCGGCTGCGGGCGAGAAACAGGCTTTCGCTTTCGCCCTGCCAGCCGATTTGCCGCAGCAGCGCCTGTTTGAGCAAATCGAGCCCGGCGCCGTTTTTGGCGGAAAGTTTAATCAGGGTGTCGGCACCGCTGGGTTGGCCGCTTTGCTCGCAGCTTTCCGCCGCTTCGCCGCTGAGGTCGATTTTATTGCGGATTTCAATGCGTTTGAGCCTGGGCGGCAGCTGGGCGAGGATTTTACAGGTAGCCTCGTTCAGCCCTTCGTTCGGGTCGATGAGAATCAAGGCCACGTCTGCTTGCCGCACGGCCTGGCGGCTGCGCTCGATGCCGATTTGCTCCACCGGATCGGCAGTATCGCGCAGGCCGGCGGTGTCGATGATGTGCACAGGAATGCCTTCGAGCGTGATCTGCTCACGTACGGTGTCGCGGGTGGTGCCGGCGATGTCGGTAACGATGGCCACGTCCTCACCCGCCAAGGCGTTGAGCAGGCTGGATTTGCCCACGTTGGGCGCGCCCACCAGCACCACGTTCATGCCTTCGCGCAAAATCGCACCCTGTTCGGCTTGAGCAAGCACTCGGGCAAGACGCTCTTGCAAGGCGGCAAGGCGCTCGTCCACCTTGGCTTCGGCCAGGAAATCGATGTCTTCTTCGGGGAAATCCAGGGTGGCTTCCACCAGCATGCGCAGGGTGATGAGTTCGTCTACCAGCTCGTGAATCTGTTGGGAAAACGCACCTTTGAGCGAACGCACGGCCAGGCGGGCGGCGGATTGGCTGGCGGCATCGATAAGGTCGGCCACGCTTTCGGCCTGCGCCAAATCGAGCTTACCGTTTAAAAAGGCGCGTTTGGTGAACTCGCCCGGTTCGGCCGGCTGCGCGCCCAGCTCAAAGCAGCGTTGCAACAGCATCTGCAGCACCACGCGCCCGCCGTGGCCGTGCAGCTCGATCACGTCTTCGCCGGTGAAGCTG
>CAUPYH010000013.1:0-30974 GCA_963515595.1 uncultured Eikenella sp.
CAATTTGCTGAGGCGGTAATCACACGCCCTGTTTCAGGCTGGCTTCGATGAAGTCATCTAAATCGCCGTCGAGCACGGCTTTGGTGTTACCGGTTTCGTGGCTGGTGCGCAAGTCTTTGATGCGGGAAGAATCGAGCACGTAGGAGCGGATCTGGCTGCCCCAGCCCACGTCTGATTTACCTTCTTCCAGCGCCTGTTTTTCTTCGTTGCGTTTGCGCATTTCCAGCTCGAACAATTTGGCGCGCAGCATTTCTTCGCACACGCGGCGGTTGTCGTGCTGCGAGCGGCTGTTTTGCGATTGCACCACGATGCCGGTGGGGATATGCGTCATGCGCACGGCGGAATCGGTTTTGTTGATGTGCTGCCCGCCGGCGCCGGATGCGCGGAAGGTGTCGGTGCGCACATCTGCCGGGTTGATTTCCACTTCAAAGCTGTCGTCCACTTCGGGATAGACGAACACGGAAGCGAAGGAGGTGTGGCGTTTATTATTGGAATCGAATGGGGAGTGGCGCACGAGGCGGTGCACGCCGGTTTCGGTGCGCAACAGGCCGTAGGCGTATTCACCTTCCAAGCGGATGGTGGCACGGTTGATACCGGCAATTTCGCCGTCGTCCTGTTCCATGATTTCCACTTTGAAGCCTTTGCGCTCGCCATAGCGCACATACATGCGCAGCAGCATGCCGGCCCAGTCTTCGGCTTCGGTGCCGCCGGCGCCGGCCGTGATGTCGATAAAGCAGTTGTTCACGTCGGCAGGCTGGTTGAACATGCGCTTGAATTCGAGCTCGGCCATTTGTTTTTCCAGCTCGGCTACGTCTTCCTCAATCGCGGCAAAACTGTCTTCATCGCCCTCTTCCAGCGCCATATCGATGAGCAGGCGGTTGTCGTCGATGCCGCTGGCGATATTGTCGAGCGTGAGCACGATGCCTTCGAGCACTTTGCGCTCTTTGCCGATTTCTTGGGCGCGTTTGGGATCGTTCCAAAGCTCGGGGTCTTCGGAGAGGCCGACCACTTCTTCCAGCCGGTCTTTTTTGCCGTCGTAATCGAGATACACGCGAATTTCGCCGCTGCGTTTTTCCAGGTCGGCGAGGGTGTTGTTGAGTAGGTTGATGCGTTCGGCTTCCATGATTATTGTCTTGGTGTTTAATGCGTTAAATTTAAGGGGCGTATTGTAACAGATTCGGGAAGGCCGCCCGAAAGCCGGAGCGTATTTTTCAGGTAGCCTTCAATCCGTGAGGCTACCTGAAAAAGCGCAGCCCCCGAATTCTCCTCTATTTAGAATTCGGGGGCCGCTTTTAGCAGGTTTGTCTAAACTGTGTTCAGACCGGCTTGCTGCAACCGATTAGTACGGCTGTTTCAGGTCGAATTTCTTACCGGCAACTTGGCCGTAAATTACCCAACCGAAGAAGGTTACCAAACCGCCGCCGAGCATGGCTTCGGCACCTGAACCATACAGAGCGTAGAAGCTGTAGATGTTACCAATCAGGGCAACGAAAGTGGTTACTTTCAATTCGCCAGCCGGTACGTTGCTGACTTTCTGCATTACATACAGGGCAGACATAGACAGTACGTAGGGCACGAGGTTGGTTACCACAGCGAGGTTTACCAATACGTCGAACTGTTCGCTCAAGTTCTCGCTCATGGTCATCAAGGAGAGCAGGGTTTGTACACCGCACAGGATGAGCATACCAACCAACGGAGTGTGGCTCTTAGTTACTTTGCTGAATACTTTGGGGAAGTAGCCTTCGTCAGCACTGGATTTGAACACTTGAGCCACAGTGAATTGCCAGCCCAACAGAGAACCAGTACAAGCCAATACCATCAAACCCATCACCACTTTACCGATAGTCGGATTGAAGATTTGGGCAAACACCAAACCGAACGGACCATCAGAAGCAGCCAAAGCAGCATTGTCCACAATACCGGCTACCACGTTGGTAGAAACGATATAGATTACCGCAGTCATCAGGGTACCGCCCAACACAGCGATCGGTACGTTTTTCTCGGGGTTTTCTACGGCATCAGAGTTCGCACAAGCTGATTCCAAACCAAGGAATGACCACAGAGTGATTGAGATGGATTTCGGCAGAGCTTCAAACACACCGTAGTTATGCGGGTTCCAAGCAGCAGCGTATTTAGCGCCATCAAACCAGAACCAACCGATAATGGAGATACCAACCACCGGAATCACCACGCCCCACACAGTGAAGCCACCGATCTTACCGGTAATGGAAGCACCACCGAAGTTAGCCACAGTGGTAACCCATACGAAAATAATGGTCCACATAGCAATTTCTTGCGGAGAGAGTTTCCAGTCCATCAGCTGAGCCAAATAGCCTACTGCAGTAATAGCAATGGCTACGTTGGCGATTACCAGGGAAACGGCATAGGTATAGTTGGCAATAAAGTTGCCGGATTTGCCGAAGGCATACTCGGCATAACCGCCCATACCACCAGCATTTTTACTAAAACGGCCGCACTTGGCGAACGCATACGCCAAGGCCAGAGAACCGCCAGCGGTAACCAGCCATGACAAAATAGAAATCGTACCAACCTGAGCCAATTTGGTCGGCAACATGATGATGCCTGAGCCCATCATGTTTACCATGGTGAGAATGGTCAGTTGTACCACACCCATCTTGTTTTGAGAGGTTGACATAATACTTAATCCTTCTTAATGCGGCAGGCGGGTTTGGCCAATATTCCGGCAAAGCCTGCGCTGCCGCGCAATCAAATTTATCTAACAAAGGCTACCTGAAACCGTTTCAGGTAGCCTGATACGGCTTATTAGCCTTTAACCACTACGTGACCGAAGGCACGGCGGCTGCCGTCTTCCACGGTCTGCAGATATACACCTTGCAGCTCGGGTTCGAAACCAGGCAAGCAGTTGATGCCTTCTTCGAGAGCCAAGAAGTATTTCTGCACTGCACCGCCCCAAACTTCGCCCGGGATGGTACACAGTACGCCCGGAGGATAAGGCAGAGCACCTTCAGCAGCGATTTGACCAGCGATTTCGCTCAAGCGAACCAGTTTCACTTCGTTGCGAATGAAGGCTTGCTGTGCTTCGTAGGGCAGCATGGCTTGTTTCGGCCAGCCGTCGGCACGGAACATCTCGCTCTGCAACTGTTTCATGTTGTTGCGTTTGTAGAAGTCGTGCATTTCTTGGCACAGGCGACGGATGGTGTAGCCTTTGTAGTATTCGGCGTTGCGGCCGTATACGGTGGGCACCACTTCGCTCATCGGGCTGTCGGCTTCGATGTGTTTTTCGAAGCGGGCGATCAGGGCAACCAAGTGTTCCATCTTGGCCAGGTCTTCGGCCGGGGTCATCAGGAACAGAATGGAGTTCAAGTCGCATTTTTCCGGAACGATGCCGTTGTCGCGCAGGAAGTTGGCCAAAATGGTGGCCGGCACGCCGAAGTCTTCGTATTCGCCGGTTTCCACGTTGATACCGGGAGTGGTCAACAGGAATTTGCACGGGTCAACAAAGTATTGGCCTTTGCCGTAGCCGGGGAAGGAGTGCCATTTGGCGCCCGGCTCAAATTCGAAGAAGCGCAGGTCGTTGGCAATTTTCTCGGTCGGGTAAGATTCCCACGGTTTGCCGTCGATGGTTTCCGGAATAAACGGTTTGATCAGCTTGCAGCTTGCACGCAGCATCTTACGGGCTTCAATACCGACGGTTACGCAATCGCGCCACAGGTTGCGGCCTACTTCGCCATCCAAAACCCGGGCGTTCACGTCCAGAGAAGCGAACATCGGGTAGAACGGGCTGGTAGAAGCGTGAATCATGAACGCATTGTTGAAGCGTTTGTGGCTGCAATAGCGTTTCTGGCCTTTAATGTGGCTGTCTTTTTTGTGAATTTGAGAAGCTTGAGAGAAGCCGGCCAGCTGTTTGTGTACGGATTGGGTAACGAAGATGCCGGGGTCGTTTTCGTTCAGTTCCAGCAGCATCGGTGAGCAGTCGCGCATCATCGGGATGAATTGCTCGTAACCTACCCAAGCAGAGTCGAACAGGATGTAGTCGCACAAGTGACCGATGCGGTCTACTACTTGGCGAGCATTGTAGATGGTACCGTCGTAAGTACCCAACTGAATAATAGCCAAGCGGAACGGACGTTCTTCTTTAGCACGCTCCGGAGCAACTTTAGCCAGTTGTTCGCGGATGTAGGCTTCTTCGAAGCAAGCGTTGTCGATACCACCGATGAAGCCGTAGGGGTTACGAGTAGTTTGCAGGTAAACCGGGATAGCACCGCCAGTGATCAGCGCGCCAATGGTGTTAGATTTGTGGTTGTTACGGTCGAACAATACCAAGTCGCCTTTAGCCAGCAGGGCGTTGGTTACCACTTTGTTGGAAGAAGAAGTGCCGTTCAGAACGAAATAGGTTTTGTCGGCGTTGAACACTTTGGCAGCGTGTTGTTGGGCTGCGCAGGCAGGACCTTCGTGAATCAGTAGGTCGCCCAATCGGACGTCGGCGTTGCACAAGTCGGCACGGAATACGTTTTCACCGAAGAATTCGAAGAATTCGCGGCCGGCAGGATGTTTGCGGTAGAACTGGCCGCCTTGGTGTCCGGGGCAGTCGAACTGGGCGTTACCGATGTTCACATACTGTTTCAGCGCGCCGAAGAAGGGAGGAGCGAGTTTGGAACCGTATTGGTTTACGGCAGTATCTACTTGGCGGCCATAGTACTCTTCATTGCCGCGGCCCAGTTGAATCACACCGTTCACACGGGTCAGCAGGCTTTCGGGCACGCTTTCGCCGGGTTGCAGGGCAACGAATACCGGAATACCGAAGCCGGTGGCTTCAACCTGCTCTACAGCCTTGGCTGCATCGGCAGTAGAAGCAACAACAGCACCAATACCTGCGAGGTCGGCGCCTTGCACGTCCACCACGTCTAATTGAGTGGTGAAGCCCTGTTGAACAGACGGGCTAGCTGCTACTTTCAAAAACGTCATATCAAACTCCTATATGTTAAAAACACTACCGCCAAACCACAGCGGCAGCAATGGGAAAAACTCTTTATTTGGAGTGATGAGTGTATGTTTTGCGTTTTTTGTGTAGTTTTGTGAATCAGTCTTCTGGCTCTGCATCTCATCTAAACAAATTTTAGCACTTTGCTTTTTATTAACCAAGTAACAAACTACTGAATTCCAATGCGTTTAAATGAATGCAGTTCACATCTCTATTTCTTCTATTGCTAACATAGCGCAATTCTTAAAATTTTTTCTTACTACGCGGCGAAATAGTAGCATAACTGCCAAACAACTGCCAAATGTTTTTCACTGGAAAAACAGCGGAAAACGCCTCCATTGGCCGTAAGTCTATTATTTGTAAAAATAAGTTATGTAAAAATTTCTTTACACGGAGTAGGAAATATTCCTGCTCAAAAGGAGAATCCGGCTGAAAAAGCTAAAAAGGCTACCTGAAATTTCAGGTAGCCTTTTTGTTAGCGCATTATTAAAACCATATTATCAAATGGGCTGGGTGTTTCTTTCCAGCCATTCTTTGGCTGCGCCTTCAGTGTGCGGAGCAAGTTTTTCGCGCACAAGAGCATGGTAGTCATTGAGCCAAGCAGCTTCTTCATCGCTCAGCATACTGCGTTCAATTAACTGCGTATCAATCGGGCACAGGGTAAGCTGCTCGAAGTACAGGTATTGGCCAAATTCGGTTTCCTTCGGCTGTTTCACGCGGCGATGCACCACCAGGTTCTCAATACGGAAACCCCATTTGCCTGGACGGTACAAACCAGGCTCATTGGAGGTAATCATATTTTCTTTCATGTTATTGCACTTGAGGCCGGAGGTATTGTAGGCAATTTTCTGCGGGCCTTGATGCACATTGAGGAAATAGCCCACACCATGGCCGGTACCGTGACCATAGTCGCACTGTTCTTTCCATAGCGGTGCACGGCAGATGGCATCCAAAATCTGGCCGGATAGATTTTCCGGGAAGATGGCTTCAGCCAAGGCGATATGCGCTTTGAGCACAAGAGTGTAGTCGCGCTTCTGCTCGGCAGTAGGCTTGCCGATGGGGATAACGCGGGTAATATCAGTCGTGCCATCCAGATAGTGTGCGCCGGAGTCGATCAGCAGAATGCCCTGCCCTTTGATGGTGCTATGGTATTCGGGGGTGGCAGCATAATGCGGTAAGGCAGCATTTTCATTGAAGCCGGCAATAGTATCGAAGCTGAGCGAAATGTAATCGGCCTGGCGGCTGCGATGGTCGATTAGCATGGTATCGATATCCAACTCGGTAACGGTTTCGCCGGCAGCCAGTTTTTGCTCCAGCTCAGCAAAGAAGCCGCACAGAGCCACACCATCACGCACCATGGCGTTTTTAGTGTGCTCGATTTCAGCTTCAGGCTTGCAGGCTTTAAACAGAGTGCTGGGATTGATGTTTTCAATAACGCGTACGCCAGCGGGTAGTTTACCCAAAGTGTAAACGGCGGTGCGATCGGGATCGACCAGGAGGCTGCCGCTGAGTTTGCCCACGGCATCCACCACGCTGCGGTATTCGGCCACATCGATTTTGGCTTCGCTCAGCACTTTGTGGCAGGCATCGGTAAGTTTGGCGGGATTCACAAACAAAGTGGCCCGTTCGGCATCAATCAGCAAATAGGAGATAAACAGCGGATTGAACGGCACGTCGTTGCAGCGCAGATTGGTAATCCACGCAATATCGTCGAGCGAAGAAACCAAATGGTAGTCTGCGCCAAGTTCTTTCATGGCAACACGCACACGGGCAAGTTTTTCCGACACGCTCTCGGGCTCGAAACGGGCTTCATGCACGAAAATCAGATTCTCCGGCAAGCCTGGGCGGTCGTGCCAGAAGCTGTTGAGCAGATCAATATCAAGCCGCAGATGGATGTTCTTCTTCGCAAAATCGGCTTGCATTTCATGCTTGAACGAGAGTGATAGACCATCTGCCGGGATACCGACTACAGAGTTTTCAGGTAGCCTTTCAGCCAGAGATTCAATCATAGTAGGATAGCCCTGGCCCAGTTTTTGCAACACAAAACCGCTGCCTTCAAGCTGGCGTTTAGACTGTTCCCAATAGCGGCTGTCCACCCACAATTCGGCAAAATCGGCGCTCACGGCCAGCGTACCAACCGAGCCGTCAAAGCCGGACAGCCAAGTGCGGCCGCGCCAATGTTCGGGTAGGTATTCGGAAATATGCGGGTCGGCGGAGGGCGCGATCCAAACATCGATCTTCTGTTCTTTCATCGCTTGCCGCAGTGCGGCGAGACGTTGCGCGTGAATATTACTCATAGCTTACTCCTTTGACAGTTGCTGGAAAGATGCTGCTGATGCAAGGTGTTGCTGCTTTAAACTTGCCCGGTTGAAGTGTGTATGGCTGCCGGCTATTGTTTTCATATTAAGTACTGCCGACAGCTGTAAGGCTACCTGAAAATGGCTCGCTTGCAAAGCAGCAAATACGATTTTTCAGGTGCAAAGTTCGCACATCATCTTACTCAGCAAGAAAACATGAAAACCGCCATGGCAACCTGTGCCAATAGCGGTTTTCATGATTGGATAGCTTCAGGCTACCTGAAAATTATTTCATCGCAAATATTCTTCTCGATTCATACCAGCCAAGCCAGGCTGGCGAAGAAAAATAATTTGTTTGAAATGATTTAATCCACATCACGCAGCATGCGGTTCAACATCGGCATCATCACCAGCAGCAACACGCCGCCGCCGATACCCAATGCGCCGAGTAGGACGTAAAACTCTACGGCCTTCTCCGGTACATAGCACTCGTCCACCAACACCCCGCCCAGAGTGAAACCCAGCGACAAGGTCAGGAAATTGAACGACACCATCTGTGTTTTAAATGCTTGCGGTGCGATTTTGGTGGCAAACGACAGCGAAATCGGCGAAAGCAGCAATTCGGAAATGGTGATGGTGAGCAGTAACAGCGCCATAATGGTGAGCGGCATCACTTTTCCGGTAGACAAGAACGGGATGAAGCACAAATAAGATACGCCCAAAATAATCATGGCCATGGTGAATTTCATCGGCGTTCTTGGCTGACGGTAGCCCATTTTGGTCCACAAAGCCGCCATCACACCGGCAAACACAATTACCCACAAGCTCTGCAAAGCGCTCAGCCAAGCCACGGGAATTTCAAATCCGCCCACCACACGGTGCGAAGTTTGGTCGAAATACACAGTTACCACCGTGAACACCTGCGACCATACCGCCCAAAACAAGCACATCACAATAAACAGCGGTACATAGGCCAGCATATGCTGTTTCTCGGTTTTGGTAACCTGGGAATCGCAAAACAGACGTACGAAATACAGCAGGCTGGTGATAATTACGGTACTCAACAGAACTTGTGAGAAGTTATCCAAGCGCAGCAGGCCAGTAGCGATGCAGCCACCGATTACTGCCAACCCGGCAGCCGCCACACCCAGCGCAACGCCGTATTTCTGTTTGGGCAGCGGATTGGCCGGCGGCGTGTGAGGCAGGGAAACACGACCACGCCAGTATTGCCACAAACCAAAAGCCATGCCCACGGCAGCAGCGCCAAAGCCGTAGTGGAAACCGAATTGCACCTGCAATACGCCCACAATCAGCGGGCCGACAAAGCCGCCGATATTGATAGCAGTGTAGAAAATAGAAAAACCGGCATCGCGCAAATCACGAGTAGATTCAGTCTCATACAGCGAACCCACCATCGCACCGGCGGAAGATTTCACCCCACCGCTGCCCAAAGCAATCAGCAACAGGCCGATCACCAAACCGCTCATATTGGGCAATGCGGACAATACAACGTGCCCCAGCATCACCACTACGCCAGACAGAAACAGCGTTTTTTCCGCACCCAAAATGCGGTCAGACAGCCAACCGCTCAGGATGGTGGCCAGATAGATACTGCCGTTATACGCACCCACGATGCCGGCAGCCTTAGTTTCATCCATGCCCAAGCCGCCCTTGGAGACCTCGTAATACAGATAAATCAGCAGGATGGCCTGCATGCCGTAAAACGAGAAACGTTCCCACAGCTCGATGTGGAATAAAGTACCCAGCTGGCGCGGGTGGCCGAAAAATTTGCCTTGATCCTCTCCGCCTGTGGGGGAAGGAGTGGCAAGCTGCTCATTGGTTGGTGTAGTCATAAGGTGTTCCTTACTAATGATCTGTTTTTCTATGCCTGCATGCAGGCTACCTGAAAAATGCTGCGTTACGCCCATCCAACCATGGCAAGCCTGCTTCCGGCCAAGCGGCGCTGTTGCAACAAAAAAATAATTCCTCCTTTGGCAGAAAAATACGGGCGGTATCCAAATGAAAGCCGCATCCGTTTTCTCTTGCACAAAGGGGGACTTGGTGCGACAAATATTAGTATGCACTGCGCCTGTGTGCAAGCATAAATTTGCATTTCCCAACATTTATTTTCCCGGCGGCCAAACCAAAATGCTTTACAAGCGCCGAATACCGTGCCTTCCGGGGATTTTCAGGCAAACCGGATAGAGTGTGCGGCCTAGTGATTTTCTCGTTCTTAATATAGCAGTAAAGGCTACCTGAAAATGTGCGTTGGGGTTTTCAGGTAGCCTCTTCCAGCAGTATGGTGATACCGCCCTACCCTGTTGGAAAAATAGCGAAGCCGCGTTACTACGCTAAAACTGATTTGGGCGACATTGCCCAATTTTCAGGTAGCCTTTGGCATGGTTACGGGTGAGCACTAATCCCGTAACTACAAACTATTGTCTGCCCTTTATCAATCTTGAGTATTGCAAACTATTTAGCAGCTTGTTTCATACCCTCTACTGAAATAAACAATAAAAAGGCTACCTGAAAACTTTCAGGTAGCCTTTCTTGCGCCAACTATTTCAACTTAGCTGATTTATCCAATAAGCCAACCGATTAAATCGGCCGGGTATTCCTTTCCAGCCATTCCCTGGCCGCGCCTTGGGTGCGTGGGGCGAGTTTTTCGCGCACGAGGGCGTGGTAGTCGTTCAGCCATTGGATTTCGTCTTCAGTCATCAGGCTGCGGTCGATGAGTTTGGTGTCGATCGGGCAGAAGGTGATCGGTTCCATGCACAAATAGCTGCCGAACTGGGTTTCTTCAGGGTTTTTCACTTTGCGGGTAACCAGTAGGTTTTCAATGCGGATGCCCCATTTGCCCGGGCGGTAGAGGCCGGGCTCGTCTGAGGTGAGCATGCCGGCTTTCATCACGTTTTGGCCGTTCACGGGCTTGAAGTAGGAAATAATCTGCGGGCCTTGGTGCACATTGAGAAAGTAGCCCACGCCGTGGCCGGTGCCGTGGTTGTAGTCGCGCATGGTGCGCCACATGGGGGCGCGGGTAATCACGTCGAGCAGCACGCCGCTGAGGTTCTCGGGGAAGATGGACTGTTCGAGGGCGATGTGGGCTTTGAGCACGAGGGTGTAGTCGCGCTGTTGCTCGGGGGTGGGCTCGCCCACGCACACCATGCGGGTAATGTCGGTGGTGCCGTTGTGGTAGTGCGCGCCGGAGTCCACCAAGAGCAGGCCTTGTCCTTCGATGTAGCTGAATTTTTCCTTGGTGGCGATGTAGTGCGGCAAGGAGCCGTTGGCGTTGAAACCGGCGTGAGTACCGAAGCAGAGGCCGACGAAATTGGGCTGCTGTTGGCGGTGTTTGAGCTGCATATCATCAATATCCAGCTCGCTGATGCGCTCGCCGGCAGCCAACTTCTGCTCGAGTTCGGCGAAGAAGCCGCACAAAGCGACGCCGTCTTGCACCATGGCTTCGATGTTGTGCTCGATTTCGGCATCGCTCTTGCAGGCTTTGAATTCGGTGCTGGGATTGAGACCTTCAATCAGTTTTACGTCGGCGGGCAAGTTGCCGAGGGTAGATACGGCGGTACGGTCGGGGTTGATGAGAAGGCTACCTGAAAGTTTGGCCACGGCTTTGCCCACGTCGGCATAAGGGGCAACGGCCACATGGGCGTCGGCCAATACTTTTTTGCTGTCGGCATCGAGCTTGGCTTCGTCCACAAACAAGGTAGCTTCTTTACCACTAATCAGCAGATAAGACAGGAAAATTGGGTCGTATGGCACGTCGCTGCCGCGTAGGTTGGTAATCCAGGCGATATCGTCCAGGCCGGATACCAAGTGGTGTTCCGCACCGGCTGCCTGCATGGCTTGGCGGATGTGTTCGATTTTCTGGGCGGTGCTTTCGGGCACAAACTGGGCTTTTTGGGCGAATACGGGTTTATCGGATGCGCCGGGGCGGTCGGCCCAGATGTCGTCCAGCAAATCGATGTCGTGGCGCAAGCTGATTCCAGCTTTGCCCAGCTGGCTTTCCAAATAGCGTTTTTCGCTCAGCGATAATACATCGGGGGCAATGCCGACCACGGCGCCGGATTTCAGGTTTTTAATCAGGGAATCCACATGGGGCGTGCCGGTAACGAGTTTGCCCAGTACAGTGCCGGTGCCGGCTAGGCAATCTTCTGCGTGCTCCCAATAGCGGCCGTCCACCCACAATTCGGAAATATCGGCGGTGGTAATCAGCGTGCCAGCGGTGCCGCCGAAGCCGGTGAGCCAGTAACGGCCTTCCCAGCGGGCTGGCAGGTATTCGGAAAGATGCGGGTCGGCGGTGGGAATAATCCAGGCGTCGATGTTTTTTGCTTTCATGGCGGCGCGCAGGGCGGCCAGG
Organism: uncultured Eikenella sp.; assembly: GCA_963515595.1. Lineage (GTDB taxonomy): Bacteria > Pseudomonadota > Gammaproteobacteria > Burkholderiales > Neisseriaceae > Eikenella. The sequence continues at coordinate 11,630 of CAUPYH010000013.1, forward strand.
CGTTGGGCATAAGATGCAGTCATTTCGATTACTCCTTGTATAATCTGTATTTTTTAATTTCCCACTGCAACAGTAGGCGCAGCTACCCCGCCGGCCTGCAATTGGGTGCAATCGGATACGGGCGGAAGTGTGGAAAATTAAGTTTGAATCAGTTGAATGAGCGTCGCTCCGTAGAAACTTCGCTCCATGATGCTTTCGCTATGTTGAAGTTGCATTTTCAGGTAGCCTCACTTGGGAGGCTGTTGAGGCTACCTGAAAAACGCTAGGCTTTAATCTACGTCGTGCAACAGTTTGTTGAGTTTCGGCAACAGCAGCAGCAACACTACGAAGGAACCGATACTCAGGCCGGCCAAAATTATGAAGTATTGCGTGGCGGCATCGTCCGAATAAAGTTTGTCGCCCAGCACCCCGCCCAGCGTAAAGCCGAGGGAAAGTGTGAGGAAGTTGAACGCAACCATTTGGGTTTTAAACGCTTTGGGCGCAACTTTGGTGGCAAACGAGAGAGAAATTGGCGAGAGCAGCAGCTCGGAGACGGTAATCACCAGCAACAGCAGCATCAAGACGAAAATCGGCATCGGCGTACCAGAGGAAAGGAAGGGCACAAAGCCTAAATAGCCCAAGCCCAACACCAGCATAGCCAAAGTGAATTTCATTTGGGATGTGGGCTGGCGTTTGCCCATTTTGGTCCACAGGGCAGCCATCGCACTGGCCAGCACAATCACCACCAAGCTCTGATAGGTAACCAGCCAAGCCACTGGCACAGTAAAGCTGCCGAAAGTGCGCGGCACTGTTTTATCGAAATACAGGGTTACAGAACTATACACTTGGGAATAAATCGCCCAGAACACGCACATGGCAAGAAATAGCGGCACATAAGCAATGATATGGCGTCTGTCGGCCTCGGTGGCCTGCTTATCCTTCACCATCATCACAAAGTAACCGATACTGATGCAGCTTACCACGCCCAGCAGAATGCTGGAGAAGTTGTCTAAGCGCAGGATATTGGCTGCAATCAGGCCGCCAACAACGGCCAAGATAGCCAAGCCCATACCGATGGCTTTACCACGCTGCTCTTTGGGCAGCGGGTTAGGCAGCGGCAAATCCGGCAGTTTGCTCTTACCTTTGATAAAAAGCGTCAAACCAATGGCAATACCCACCACCGCACCGGCAAATGCCATACGGAAACCCATATTGGATTGCAGGTAGCCCGCCACTAGCGAGCCACAAAAACTACCGATATTGATACCAGTGTAGAAAATGGAGAAACCGGCATCGCGCAGATTGCGGGTGGATTCGTCTTCATACAGCGAGCCCACCAAGGTACTACAGGCGGACTTCACACCACCACTGCCCAAGGCAATAAACGGCAGGCCAGCCAAGCTGCCCACACCGCGAATCATCACCAGCAAAATATGCCCCACCAGCATGGTGGCAACCGCAAAGAATAAAGTATTTTTAGGCCCGATCACGCGGTCGGCCAACCAACCGCCGATAATGGTGGAAAGATAGATACTGCCGTTATAGGCACCCACAATGCCCACAGCCAGCGCCTCCGGCATAGCCAAGCCGCCTTCACTCAATTGATGAGACAAATAAATTACCAGAATGGCCTGCATGCTGTAGAACGAGAAACGTTCCCACAGCTCAACTTGGAACAATGTTCCCAGTTGATGCGGATGGCCGAAGAATTTTTTCTCGGTCGACGTATTCATTTTAATGCACTCACATTACTTATCTTAGTCAATACAGCAACATCCATCCAAATCATCTGTGCGGCACGGGGCTGTTAGCCATACTACTCCGGCACATCAAAACATCTTTAATTGCAAACCAACCCCATGCTTCACTCAACGACCTTGCAAATTGTTGCCGTTTCGGGAATCTGCCCGAAGGCAGATTCCCGGGTCGCTCTTAAACACAAAGCTAGCTGATACATTAATCCACATCGTGCAACAGGCGTTTGAGCATAGGCATCATTACGAACAGCACTACGGCAGAACCGATACCCATACCGGCCAGCATGATGTAGTAGCTGGTGGCTGTCTCGGCAGTATAGAGTTTGTCACCCAACACACCGCCCAAGGTAAAGCCCAAAGACAAGCTTAGGAAGTTGAACGATACCATCTGAGTTTTAAACGCCTCAGGTGCAACTTTGGTAGCGAATGACAAGGAAATCGGTGAGAGCAGCAGCTCGGCCACGGTCAGCAACACCAGCACCACCATCAACACGAAGATGGGCATCGGCGTACCGGTAGACAGGAAGGGAATGAAAGCCAGATAGCCTACACCAGCCACCAATGCGGCCAAGGCGAATTTCATCTGGGATGAAGGTTGGCGTTTACCCATTTTGGTCCACAAAGCAGCCATGGCACTGGCCAGTACGATAACGCTCAAGCTCTGGAAAGTAACCAACCAAGCAATCGGCACTTCGAAATCACCGAACTTACGCGGCACGGTTTCTTCAAAATACACAGTTACCACGCTATACATCTGCAAATACATCGCCCAGAACAGGCACATCACCACGAACAGGGGAACATAGGCAATCAAGTGGCGTTTATCGGCCTCGGTAGAGTTTTTGTCGCCGAACATCACGAAGAAGTAGCCAACGCTGATCACGCATACCAAGCCCAACATCACGCTGGAGAAGTTGGTCAGATTCACCAAACCTGAGCCGATTGCACCGCCAATCACAGCCAAAATAGCCGCCACGATACCAACCACTTTGCCGCGTTGCTCTTTAGGCAGAGGATTAGGAATCGGCGTTTCCGGCAATTTGCTGCGACCTTGCAACAGGGTAATCAAGCAGAGCACCATACCCCCCATGGCAGCGGCAAAAGCCACACGGAAACCGTATTTAGGCTGTAAATAACCCACTAGCAGCGTACCAATAAAGATACCTACGTTGATGGCAGTATAGAAAATAGAGAACCCAGCATCGCGCAGCTCACGTTCGGATTCATCTTCATAGAGCGAACCCACCATGGCGCTGGCCGTGGCTTTGAAACTACCGCTACCCAAAGAGATGAATGGCAAGCCAACCAAGCTGGCATAGCCGGGCAGCAATACGAGGAGGACGGTACCGCCAAGCATCACAACGGTGGCCAACAGCAGGGTATTTTTGGTGCCGAGCACGCGGTCGGCCAGCCAACCGCCCACGATGGTGGTCAAATAAATACTACCACCGTACACACCCACAAGGCCTGCAGCAAGCGATTGCTCCATGCCCAAGCCACCACCTTGAGAGGCCTTGTAATATAGATAAATCATCAAGAGGGATTGCCCGCCATAGAAGGCAAAGCGCTCCCACATCTCGATATAGAACAGCGTACCCAGCTGTCGCGGGTGGCCGAAGAATCTTTTTTCGGTCGACGTAGTCATCATAGCGTCCTCTTTAATAGGGTTCACTTGAAATCCGGCCAACCCGCCGAGTTACCTGGCGTTACAGCACTGAAACATTTGCCTTACAACATGAAAATGCCAGTGTCGGTATTCGTTGAATCGGCCATACTCTGTACAACGGCCACTTGCCGTTGCCGTTACAGTACCGCCGTCGGGTGATAAAGCTGCCGCCGAGCGGCACATGTTTTGACATCCCGGTTGGACAATACAGCATAATTGCCGCATCACCGAGAAAATTGTTAACGCAATCTTAATCTTCGCAATAATATTCGTCAAGAAACATTAACTTTTTTTCGCTGACACAAATCAAAAATACTACAAGAAGCAACATATCATGTTTGTTTTCACATAGATAATTTTACTACACGGCAGACTATATTTTATTAAATTATATATTTACATTAATCATATCTATACATAAACCTTCACACAAGCTGTAGCTGGACCGTACGCCTATTTGAAAATATTTGTAAATCTAATATGATAAGAAAACCTCAAGATCAGCCAAAAACAAGGCAAAAAGACATAAGTAGCCCTTTGTTCATAATCATGTATCAAATTAGGCCGTTGGATAACTTGACAGTGTCGTACGCAAGTGCATAGCACATACGAAAAGGCTACCTGAAACTAACAGCAGCTGTTTTCAGGTAGCCTTTAATCAGAAAACCGCGTTCAGCACAATAAAGCAAATCGAAGCCAGCAGGCCGGCGGCTGGCACGGTAATTACCCAAGCTAAGGCGATTGGTTTCATCAGCCGCCAGTTGGCATTGCGGTTGACCAGCCCGATGCCAAGCACGGCGCCCACGAGGATGTGGGTGCTGGATACAGGCAGCCCCAGCGCGGAGGCCAGCATCACGACGGTGGCGGCGGATAGCTCGGCCACGAAGCCGGAAGAGGGGTGCATTTTGGCTAGGTTTTCACCCACGGTGGCAATCACTTCCCGCCCGATAAACCACAACCCCACCACCAGCGACACGCCAAAGGTGAGCATGGTAATCGGCGGAATATCGCCGCTGCTACCGATGGTGCCGCTGCGCAGCACGTCCATGATGGCGGCAAACGGGCCGATGGCGTTGGCGATGTCGTTTGAGCCGTGGCTGAAGGCGAAACAGCAGGCGGTGAATACTTGCAGCCAGCTGAACATGATGAAGGTGGCGCGGTCAAGGTTGGCGCCGGTTTTCAGGGTGCGGGCGTAGGCAAATGTGCCCATCCACAATACCGCGCCCACCATGCCGACGATTAACAGATTATCCAGTGTGTCTAGGCCTAAGTTGAGGTGTTTTAGGCCTTTAAACAGCAGCATCGCGGCCATCACCATGCCACCCACTGCGCCCGCCAGCGGCACCCACAGGCGCAGGGCGCGGAAGGCATGGATTTCGTCTTTGCGGCAGTCGATTTCGTGCAGGCCGCGATAGTAGTCGGACACCAGCTCTTCGGGCTGGTAGTTGCCTTCGTTATAAAGTTGGGCATCGCGCACGATGGTGGCGGTGTAGGCCATCTGCTGCAATTCGCTCATCTGCTCGAAGCGAGTTTTGTGTTCTTTTTTGTAGGCTAATTTCTGCTTGCGCAGGCGTTGTACATGGCGGCTGGAGGCCACGTTGTAGCCCAGAATATAGGTTTTGATGTTTTTAAACACCAAATAGGAAGTGACCCCGCCCAAGAGCGGCGAGAGCACCCAGGAAATGGCAATTTCGCCGATTTTTTCCCAGCGAACCATGTTCAAGCCAGCCAGGCCGCTGTTGTAAAAGCCCAAAACCATCGCTGCGCCCACGATGCCGCCGATGATGGAATGTGTGGTGGATACCGGCAGGCCTTTTTGCGAAGCAAACAGCAGCCACAGCGAGGCGGCAGCCAGCGCGGCCATCATGATGTAGACAAACTGTACTGGCTCCAGCGACATACTGCCCAAATCTACAATGCCGTTGCGGATGGTGTCGGTCACGCCGCCGCCGGCCAGCATTGCGCCGCTCACTTCAAACACTGCTGCCACAGCCAGCGCCTGCGGGATGCTCAGCGTGCCGGCGCCAACTGAAGTGCCGAAGGAGTTGGCCACATCGTTGCCGCCGATGTTGAACGCCATAAAGATGCCGAACAGCGCCGCGAGAATAAACAGCGCGGAATGGTGGTGTTGTATATAGCCCAGCCCCCAATAGATGAAATAGCAGGACACGCCGAACAACAAGGCCATACCGAGGAAGTTGACGCTTTTCAAACGCAGCGAGGCAGAAGAACCGGCCATGATGAAAGTCTTTACAAACAAAATGTTGAATACGGCAGCCGCAGCAATTCATGCTGCAGCCGAACAAACGGCGCAATTATACCAAACCAATTTGTGCTGCATGCAAAAACAGGCTACCTGAAAGCAGCGCTTCAGGTAGCCTGAGATGCATAATGGGCGGATTAATACACTTTTGCCTGACTGTATTCCTGCAATAACGTGCGGAACGCTTCTGCCGTTTCCGGGTGTTTCAGCCCGTAGGCCAGCGAGGCTTCCAGGTAGCCCAGTTTGCTGCCGCAGTCGTAGCGTTTGCCCGCAAAGGCATGTGCTAACACCGGTTCGTGTTCCAACAGCTTGGCGATGCCGTCGGTGAGCTGGATTTCGCCGCCCGCGCCGCGCCCTACGGTTTGCAGCAGGGAGAAAATGCGCGGTGTGAGGATGTAGCGCCCCACCACGGCCAGGTTGGACGGCGCTTCTTCCGGCTTCGGTTTTTCCACAATGCTTTGAATGCGCTGATATTGCTGCCACGGCGATACTTCCACGATGCCGTAGGAGCCGGTTTGCGAAGGTGCTACGGTTTCCACGCCCAGCACGCTGTTGCCGGTTTGGCGGTACACCTCGGCCATCTGCGCAATCGCACCCTGCGGCGCATCGATTAGGTCGTCAGCCAGAATCACGGCAAAGGGTTCGTTGCCCACCGCCGCGCGGGCACACAGCACAGCATGCCCCAAGCCCAAGGCCTCGGCCTGGCGGATATACAGGCAGGTAACGTCGGGCGGCAAAATATCGCGCACATGCGAGAGCAGCGAAGTTTTGTGGCGCTGTTCCAGTTCGGTTTCCAGCTCGTAGGCCTTGTCGAAATGGTCTTCGATGCTGCGTTTGTTGCGGCCGGTAACAAATACCAATTCGGTGCAGCCGGCGGCTACGGCCTCTTCCACTGCGTATTGAATCAGCGGCTTATCCACAATCGGCAGCATTTCTTTGGGACTGGCTTTGGTGGCTGGCAGAAAGCGCGTGCCCATCCCGGCCACGGGGAAGACGGCTTTTTTAATTGGAACGGGATTTTCCATGGTTTTGCTTCGATATAGGTTGGAAAGATGCCGCATTATAGCAGCGGCTGAACCTAGGATGTTTTAAAGGCTACCTGAAAGCGTAAGCGTCAACGCAGCGTTTTGTTTCAGGTAGCCTTTAAACCGCATGCGGATTAAGAAGCCATGTGTGCCAACACATCTGCTGCGATTGCCACGGTTTCCGCCACCAGTTCTTCCGTGTGTGCTGCCGACACAAATGCCGCTTCGTAGGCTGAGGGGCCGAAGGATACACCACGATCAAGCATGCCGTGGAAGAAGGTTTTGAAGGCTTCGATATTGGAGGCGGCCATATCGGTATAGTTCTGCGGCAGGCTACCTGAAAAATACAGGCCAAACATGCCGCCCACGCTGTCGGCGGTGAAGGAGATGCCGGCTTGTGCTGCCGCTTGTTTCAGCCCATGCACCAGCTGCTCGGTGCGTGCGGTGAGGTTTTCGTAGAAACCCGGGCGCTGGATGATTTCCAGCGTTTTCAAGCCTGCTGCCACGGCCACGGGATTGCCCGAGAGCGTGCCGGCTTGATACACACCGCCCAATGGCGAGATGCAGTCCATGATTTCACGCTTACCGCCAAAGGCTGCCAGCGGCATACCGCCGCCAATCACCTTGCCCATGGTGGTTAAATCCGGCGTGATGCCGTGCAGCGACTGTGCGCCGCCAAGCGCCACGCGGAAGCCGGTCATCACTTCGTCGTAAATCAACACCGCGCCGTGTTTGGCTGTCAGCTCGCGCAAGGCACGGATGAATTCGCGCGTTGGGCGCACCAGGTTCATATTGCCGGCAAACGGCTCCAAAATCACACAGGCGATTTGGCTGCCGGCTTGGGCGAAGGTTTCTTCCAGTTGAGCTACATTATTGTATTCCAACACTAAAGTATATTTGGTGAAATCGGCGGGCACACCGGCGGAGGAAGGGTGGCCGAAGGTGAGCAGCCCGCTGCCGGCTTTCACGAGCAGGCTGTCGGAATGGCCGTGGTAGCAGCCTTCGAATTTCACGATTTGGTCGCGCCCTGTGTAGCCGCGTGCCAAGCGGATGGCCGACATGGTGGCCTCGGTGCCGGAGCTTACCAGCCGCAGCCGCTCTACGCTGGGCACCAGTCGGCAAATTTCCTCGGCAATTACGATTTCGGCTTCAGTGGGTGCGCCGAATGAAAGCCCGCCTAAAGCCGCTTCGCGTACTGCTTCCAACACTTCCGGATGCGCGTGCCCCACGATAGCGGGCCCCCACGAGCCGACATAATCGATATAGCGTTTGCCGTTTTCGTCCCACACAAAAGCGCCCTCAGCCCTTTTGATAAAGCGCGGCACGCCGCCCACGCTGCCGAAGGCGCGCACAGGCGAATTCACGCCGCCGGGAATCACGGCTTTGGCGCGGGTGAAGAGTTGTTCGTTGCGGTCGGTCATGGGAAATCCTCGCGAGGGAAATAGAAACAGGCAGATTTTAGCAGATTACGGCGGCGGGCTTGGGCAGGCTACCTGAAAGATGATACGGGCAGAAGGGATTGATCCGAGAATACGAACAAGGCTACCTGAAACTTTAGCTTGGTCGGAACTCAGCCTTCGCCGGCTCAGGCATCATCCCATTTTGCTGAAGCTACGTTTTCAGGTAGCCTCTTGAAAGCCATCTGCTGTTGTTCTAAGCAGACACAGCACCGGTTGGGTTCAGCGTTTCCGCCGTTTGCCAGTTTTCGGGGTAGCGATAGGCGGAGTGTGCCGCAACCGCACACAGCTGACGGCATACCACAAGCAGATAATGGGCAGAGCCAGCAACATAGCCGCTATCGGGGCTAGCAGCCAGGTATACCAAACCAGTGTGCCGAAGTGCCACCGGCTTAGGGCAAGGCACAGCGGCGTAAACAGGCAGATGAGCCCGAAGGCGAGCTTCGGGTATCGGCTGAATGTGTTTTCCAGTATCCACTCAAACAGCACCTCTATGGGGAGGAAGACGAGACGGAGCAGAAGTTCAAAGAGGAAATCCATGTGTTGGACGAGAAGTATGGGGGCGGTTTGTGGTTTTGCCGGGCATGAATTGCCGGACTATTTGGATTTATGCGAAATCATCTGACTAAAGGCTACCTGAAATTTCAGGTAGCCTTTTGGTTTGTATTTCAACGCCATGCGGCCAGGAATTCCTGCCAATGCACTTTGTCTTCTTGAGTTTTCAGGTAGCCTTTGAGCCGCCTGATTTCCATTTCGTATTCATCGGCATCGGCTGCGCCGCTCATCAGGCGGAAGCGTTGGAACATGAGGTAGGTGTTGGCGGCGTCGGTTTCGCAGTAGTTGCGGATTTCGCGCAGGCGGCCTTCGTGGAAGGCTTGCCACACTTTGCTGCCGTCCATGCCCAGCTTGCCGGGGAAGCCGCACAGTTTGGCCATGTCGTCTAAGGGCACGCTGGCGCGGGGCTGGTAGAGGGCGAGCAGGTCCATCAGGTCGCAATGGCGGTTGTGGTAGCGGTTGATGTAGTTGTTCCACTTGAAGTCGCGGCTGTCGCCGAAATCGCCCTCGCCGGTATCCCAATAGCGGGCGGCGGAGAGGCCGTGAATCAGGGCGCGGTAGTGCAGCACGGGCAGGTCGAAGCCGCCGCCGTTCCAGCTCACCAGCTGCGGCGTATGATTTTCGATCAGCTCGAAAAATTTGGCGATAATGGTTTCTTCGCTGTCGCCGATTTCGCCGATGGTGCCGACATGGATTTTGTCGCCGCCCCAGCGCATACAGCAGGAAATGGCCACCACCTGCTGCAAATGATAGGGCATGAAATCGCTGCCGTTGTGCGTGGCGCGGCGCTGCTGCTGCGCCCAGGCCACCACGTCGGCATCGGGCGTGTCGGCGGGCAGGCCGTGCAGCAGGCGGATGCCGTTGGCATCGGGAACGGTTTCGATATCGAAAGCGAGAATCGGAGTCATGATGGGGCGGCTTTGAGGGTGGGAACGGCATGGATTGTGGCATGAAGCTAGGGTTTCGCCAAGGCTGGTTTATAGGTTTCAGGTAGCCTGCGGCTGCTTGGCCAAATCGCTGCAATAAAATTGCAGGCACGGCCTCAATTCCTAATGGAACCTTTTATTTGCACATCCTGAATCAGCTGTGAAAAAAGAGCCGCAAATTGCTCTGCAGCTCTTGTCGATATACGCATTACCGCTTCAACTTCGCCAACGCATCTGCCTTCACAGAATGTGTGATTCTGCACCGCTAAATCGTTCCGTCTTTCCCATCCGATAAAATCCCTTTTGTGACCAGATATTTTGCCATAGCGTCATCATCCAACACTTCGTCAAATTCGCTCAAATAACGGTGAGAGTTCTTGTGGTCATATTCGGTGATGGTTGTCAGGAACTGGGAAAAATCGCGGTTTTTTTCGGCCAATTCATACATCACCGCATAATCCATTTGCTTTTTATATTTCGCAGGCGACAAGATTTCGCTTTGGCTGAGGTTGGACGCGTCCAGCAGAATGATACCGATGCCGAAACTTTGGCTGAGTTTCTGCAAGGCTTCGCGGAACTCGCCGTCCTGCGGCACGGATAATGCCACCAAATAGCCTTCGTTTGCCCAGCTGGAATTGCTCACTGCCTGGAAAAAGTATTCTTTGTAATTGCCGAAATCCAAATGTTTTTTTATCTCGAACGAGAAAATCTTAATCGGCAGGCGGTCGAACTTCCGCATCCAGGCTTGCAGGCTGCTGTGTTCGTAATCGGCATATTCGAACTGTACGCCCACCATGTCGGGATAGAGCCATTTATCCGCACCTTTTTGGCTTTTGCCGCTTTTTTCGTGGAATATGGTGCGCGACTGTGCGGCAAAAACAGGGTGTTCTGCCAGAAACTTGCACAGCAGCGGATGCAAGTCGCGCTCGTGAAATCGGGCTTTTTGCGTTTGGGTAGCAGGCGGCAGGACGGAGGTGTGTTCGGCCAGCGGCAAAGCTTTCAGGCTACCTGAAAATGCCTGCCGCAGGGAGAACAGCTTGGGGCGGCTGCCCTGCGCCATGATTTTGCCGTCGGGCTTTTTCGATTCCACATACAGCCGTGCGCCTACGGTTGCCCACGGCGTTTTGCCGATGGATGGCAGGCCTTGTTCGGGGTTATAGCCGTCCAGTTCGGTGTAAAGCTGGTTTTGTTCGATAAATGCCCAAATTTCCGATGCACCGGCTGGGCGCGCCAACTGTTGCAGTGCGTACAGCGCGAGTTCGAGATAGGTCATGTTTTATCTTTCCTCCAAAAAATACTGCCCGTTAGCTTTCAGGCTGCCTGAAAAAGCAGCCTGCATTGTTTGAGTTTACCGCTTCAACTTCGCAAACGCATCCGCCATCGCCGAATTTGCAGGCTGCTTTTCGCGCGGCGGCTTGCCGGGGCGGCTGTTTGTGCTGCGTTTTTCGGTTTCAGGCAGCCTTTTGCCGCGCTTCTCCGCACCCGCCTCGTCATCCAAGCGCATGGTCAGCGCGATGCGTTTTCTGGCGGCATCGACTTCCAGCACTTTCACTTTCACCACGTCGCCGGCTTTCACCACTTCGCGCGGGTCTTGGACGAATTTATTGGACAGGGCGGAGATGTGCACCAAGCCGTCCTGATGGACGCCGATGTCCACGAACGCGCCGAAGTTGGCGACGTTGGAAACCACGCCTTCGAGTATCATGCCGACTTGCAAGTCGCTGATTTCGTGGATGCCTTCGGCGAAGGAGGCTGTCTGAAACTCGCCGCGCGGGTCGCGGCCGGGTTTTTCCAGCTCGGACAGGATGTCCAGAATGGTCGGCAGGCCGAAGCGTTCGTCGGTGAAGTCGGAGGCTTTGATTTGCTTCACGCGCTCGCGGTTGCCGATGAGTTCGGCGGCGGTAATGCCTTGTTGCGCCAGCATTTTGGCGACGACGGGATAGGCTTCGGGGTGGACGGCGCTCGCGTCCAGCGGCTCTTTGCCGCCGTTAATCCGCAAAAAGCCCGCCGCCTGCTCGAAGGTTTTTTCGCCCAAACGCGGTACTTTCAGCAATTTTTTGCGGCTGTCGAACGCGCCGTTTTCATCGCGGTAGGCGACGATGTTTTGGGCAAGGGTTTGATTCAAACCGGAAATCCGCGCCAAGAGCGGGGCGGAGGCGGTGTTCACGTCCACGCCGACGGCGTTCACGCAGTCTTCGACCACCGCGTCCAGCGATTTGGCGAGCTGGCTTTGGTTCACGTCGTGCTGATACTGACCCACGCCGATGGATTTGGGGTCGATTTTGACCAATTCGGCGAGCGGGTCTTGCAGCCTGCGGGCGATGGACACCGCGCCGCGCAGGGAAACGTCCAAATCGGGGAACTCGCGCGCCGCCAGTTCGGACGCGGAGTAAATCGACGCGCCGGCTTCGGAAACGACGATTTTGTGCAGCCCCATTTCGGGCATTCCGCGCACCAGTTCGCCCGCGATTTTGTCGGTTTCGCGGCTGGCGGTGCCGTTGCCGATGGCGATGAGCTTCACGCCGTGCTGTTTAATCAGGCGCGACAGTGTTGCCAACATATTGTTTTCTTGATGCAAATAGACGATGACCGTATCCAGCAGCTTGCCCGTGTCGTCCACCACGGCGCATTTCACGCCGTTGCGGTAGCCGGGGTCGAGACCCAAAGTGGTCAGCCGTCCGGCGGGCGCGGCGAGCAGCAAGTCTTTGAGATTGCGGGCGAACACGGTAATCGCGTCGGTGTCGGCGGCTTCTTTCAGACGACCTAAGGCTTCGAGTTCCAGCGACAAAAAGATTTTCGCGCGCCAAGTCAGGCGCACGGTGTCGCGCAGCCATTTGTGGCCGTCTGAAACCTTGAAACGGCGGGCGATGATTTGCTCGTATTCGCTTTGCTGCGTAATCGGCGTGTCGTCGGGCTGGTATTTGAGCGCGATGTTCAACACGCCTTCGTTGCGGCCGCGCAAAACCGCCAGCGCGCGGTGGCTGGGCATGGCGCGGACGGGTTCGCGGTGGTCGAAATAATCGCTGAATTTTTCGCCTTCGGTTTCTTTGCCTTCAACGACTTGCGCGTGGATTTCGGCTTCGTTCCACAGCTTGTCGCGCAGCGTGCCGATGAGTTCCGCGTCTTCGGCAAACTGCTCCATCAGAATCGCGCGCGCGCCGTCCAGCGCGGCTTTGGCGTCGGGGACGTTTTCGTTCAGGTAGCCTTGCGCGGCGGCTTCCACGTCCTGCGGCTGCTCGGCAAGCAACACGTCCGCCAGCGGCTGCAAACCGTGTTCGCGCGCGATTTGCGCTTTGGTGCGGCGTTTGGGCTTGTAGGGCAGATACAGGTCTTCCAGCGCGGTTTTGTTGTCGGCGGCTTCGATTTGCGCCCTGAGGTCGTCTGAAAGCTTGCCTTGCTCTTCAATGCTTTTTAAAACAACGGCTTTGCGCTCTTCCAACTCGCGCAGGTATTGCAGCCGCTCGGCAAGCTGGCGCAGCTGCGTATCGTCCAGCCCGCCCGTGGCTTCCTTGCGGTAGCGGGCGATAAACGGCACGGTCGCGCCGTCGTCCAAAAGCTCGACGGCCGCGGTGATTTGGGCGGCGGTGGCGGAGAGTTCTTGGGAGAGGATTTGGGTGATGTTCATGGGGGTCCTTTGGATGGGTGCAGGCTGCCTGAAAGCGTTAGTTTTAACGAAGTTGAAAAGTGCAGGCTGCTTTTGTGGTTCGGGTTAGAGCGAAATTAAATTTTCAGGTAGCCTGAAAATTTATTTTGACTCGTATTGCGCCATGATTTCTTGAGCCTGGCTTTCCAGTTCGGGGAAGAGAGTTTGCTTGCTAATGCCGAATGCTCTGAGCTCCTGCATGATTTGTTTTTTATTTCTAACGATAAACCTTTTTCCTTTTGTTGGAAGACGTTTCCAATCATCTGGAATTTCAGCAGGATTGCGTTTTTCATTGTTAATACCGAAAAGCAAAAAGCAACCTTGTTGCCTAGAAATTCGGGCATTGTTGAGTTTGGCACGAACGCATAGGACACGGGTTAAGTCTGTTGGATTGATGACTGGACGGAAACTGGGTTTGTCAGTGTGAATATCATGTAATAGTGAAACAATAGCTGGATTTTCATTAAATGAAGATATGAAAGCAGATTCTCCAATTTCTGATGCTGCCTTTTGAACAAGTTCTTCATATTCATTAATATCTTTCAATGGAAGAATATTATTTTCTATAGAAATTTCAATTGATTTAAGTTTTTCTTGATTCAAGTTTTCTAATTTATAGTTTGCTTCTGCTAAAGAGCGTTTAGTTTGAGCATAATCTAAGCTATTAGATAAAGAAAATTTTTTATTTTGAGCACTAATTGCAGCCAAAATAGCCACAGTATCGCTATCCGCATATTTAATTTTTGTATCGGGAATATCGAAAATAATAAACTCTCCAAGCTCTTTATGATGTTCTTCTTTATTACAAGCAAAATACAAAGCAACCAATGCATTTGTTGTTAAATCCAGTAATCGTGTAGCATATCCATAGTGCTGCAACTTAACAAGTTTCTCAAATAACGTATCATTTGGTGAAAAGTCATCAGGGCAGTTGGTTAGAGCATCTTTAATAATTTTATCTTCATTTTCAATTAAATAAGATTCATTTTTGCGATAAATTTTGGGCAATAGTTCCCATTTCTTTGCTTGCCCGCGAAAGAAGCGTATTTTGCCATGTATTGGCTCGCCTAATTCTTTAAGAATTTGAGTTAAGTCGCTAATACTGCAGATTTCATTGGGTTGTTTGGTCATTTGGTGCTTTCTATTAGTAAAAATTTTTAGGATTGAATTTTTCAGGCTACCTGAAACTACCGTTTCAACGCTTCCAATTCGGCAATATCTTCCGCTTCTGCCTGCCGCGCCATGTGCGCCAAACGGTTTTGTCTGAACAGCCCGTATTGTTCGCCGGCAAACGCTTCCATTTGCTTGTGGCTGCGCGTGCCTTTGCCTTCCAATACGGCGAAGCCGTTGTCGGCGATGATGCTGTCTATGCGGTTTTGCCAAAACGAAAGCGTCAGACCTTGCCGGTTTTTGGCGCGCAGTTCCGCACTTTCCAGAAAGATGACGGTCAGGCGGTTGAGCGTGTCGATTTCGTCAGCGGTCAGGTAGTTTTTGGCAATGACGATGTCGGCTTTGCGCACGCGTTCGCCGCTCCATGATGTCAGCCCCATATTGGGGGCGTTGCCGTCGGCGCGGCGGCAGACGAGTTCGGCGGCGGTTTGCTGCGTTACGGCGTAAATCAGTTTGTTTTGCGCTTGGGCGAAAAACATCTGCGTGGCTTTGTCGGTGGGGTCGTAGTCGGCAGAGAGTTTGAACAGCTCGCGCACTTTTTGATAAAACCGCATTTCGCTGGCGCGGATGTCGCGGATTCTTTCCAGCAGTTCGTCAAAGTAATCCACGCGCCCGTTGGGATTTTTCAGGCGTTTGTCGTCCAGCACGAAGCCTTTTTCCAAATAGCCCGTCAAAACTTCGTTAGCCCAACGGCGGAATTGCACGCCGCGTTTGCTGCGCACTCGGAAGCCGACCGCCAGAATCATTTCCAAAGCATAGTGTTTGACTTGGTATTGCTTGCCGTCTGCGGCAGTTATTAAGAAATCCTTAATAACTGAATTCTCATCCAATTCTTTGTCTTCCAATATATTTTTGATATGCGTTGCGATGTTTGGCACGGAGGTGTCAAAAAGTTCGGCCAGTTGGCTTTGGTTGAGCCAAACGGTGTGTTCCTGCACCAGCAGGTTTACGCGGGTGCGGCCGTCTTCGGTTTGGTACATCAGGATGTCGGACATGGATTTTCCTTGTTTACAGGGCGGCAGGCTACCTGAAAATCGGATTATGCCATATCCACCAATCAGTTTTAGCCTTACAGAAAGTCAGTCCCCTTATGGTAACTTTAGTTTTCAGGTAGCCTTCCTGCCTAAACTCAGGCTACCTGAAAGCCGCCGTGCGCAAACTTTGCTAAAATGCCGCCAACTTTTTCTATGGAAACCGCTATGCAACAGCAGCCAGACGACCAGCAGGAATGGGTGAGCAAAACCCGCCGCAAAAAAGAAATGCACGATTTGCAGGATTTGGGCATGCAGCTTGCCCGCCTGTCCGGCGATACCTTGAAGAAAATCGAATTGCCCGAGGAATTGCGCGAAGCCATTGCCATGTATAAGAAAATCAACAGCAACGGCGCGCTCAAGCGGCAAACGCAATACATCGGCCGCCTGATGCGCGATCTCGATCCGGAGCCTATCCGCGAGTTTCTCGACAAGCTGCAGGGCAGCCACGCTGCCTACAACGCTTTCTTGCAGCGGGTGGAGCAGATGCGCGAAACCCTGTTGGAAAACGATGATGCGCTCACTGCCTTTCTGCGCGATTACCCCGCGGCCGAAGCCGGCCAGTTGCGCACGCTGATCCGCAACACGCGCAAGGAACGCGAGCAGACCAAGCCGCCCAAACACTTCCGCGCGCTCTACCGCTATCTGAAAGAAGCGATGGAGGCGGATAATCCCGCCGCAGACGTGCCGGAGGAGGAAGACGGGCAGGGCGGAGAGCAGGAATAAGCGGTTTAGCCCTGGCCAGCAAGACAAAGGCTACCTGAAAAATGGTTTTCAGGTAGCCTTTATTTTGTTTGCGCTGGCTGGTGTTAGGCTTGATGGTTATATAGTGGATGAAAATCAAAATAGGGCAACAGAGGGAGGGCTCATCCCGATTGTGGCTTAACCTTGCCGTTTCAGCAAACGCGTTATAATGCCGCGTTTTCCAGTTCCACCTCCGCAGCGGAGCAGCACCATGACCTCATCCAGCCAACGCCCAGCCGATTCTTCCCATGCCGACGGACAAACGCCGCAGCGGCGCGCGTGGGCGGGCTATACCGACCGCCGCGCCATCGCCATGCTGTTGCTCGGTTTTGCGGCGGGGATTCCGATTTTGCTGATTTTCTCCAGCCTCTCGCTGTGGCTCACCGAAGCAGGCGTAGACCGCGCCACGGTGACTATGTTCAGCTGGGCGGCATTGGGCTATTCCTTCAAATTCATCTGGGCACCCTTAATCGATGCGCTGCCGCTGCCGTGGCTCACGCGCCGTTTCGGGCAGCGGCGCGGCTGGCTGCTGCTGGCGCAGGGGCTGATTATCGCCGCGATTTTGGCGATGGCCGCGCTCAATCCGGCTAATGCGGCGGTGTTGCCGTGGATGGCGGCGGCTGCGGTGTTGCTCGGCTTTTCTTCGGCCACGCAGGACGTGGTGATTGATGCCTACCGCATCGAAAGCGCGCCGGGCGATGCGGCGATGCAGTCGGTGATGTCGGCCACCTATACGGCGGGCTACCGCGTGGGCATGATTGTGGCCGGGGCGGGCGCGTTGTGGCTGGCCAGCGGCTTCGGCTCGGAAAAGGGGCATTATCTGTATGCCGCCTGGCGCAACACTTATTGGCTGATGGCGGCCACCATGGGCGCCGGTGTGCTCACCACGCTGTGGGTGGCCGAGCCTGCGGTAAAACGCGGCCGGCCGGCCGGCTTGGCGCTGGGCGACAATGCGCGGCTGGTGGGCTTGTTTGTGTGCGCGGTGGCGGCTTTTGTGCTGGTGTTCCGCTGGGCTGGCGGGTGGCTACCTGAAAACCAAGGGCCGCTGCTTTCCCTGTTGTGGGAAGGCGCGCGGCTTTCGGCGGCGCTGATGGCGGCGGTGCTGACGGGTCGGCTGCTGGTGTTGCTGGGGCTGGTGCGCGGCGAAGTGGTGCGGCAAACCTGGGTGTTGCCGCTGGCCGATTTTTTCCAGCGCTACGGCCGCCATGCCGCGCTGCTGTTGGCCTTAATCGGGCTATACCGCATTTCGGATATCGTGGCCGGGGTGATTGCCAATGTGTTTTATGCCGATATGGGCTTCAGCAAAGACGAGATTGCCGGCGCGGTGAAAACCTTCGGTGTGCTGATGTCGATTGCCGGCGGCTTTTTCGGCGGCCTCTTGGCGCAGCGGTTTGCCGTGATGAAAATGATGATGCTCGGCGCCGTGCTGGCTTCGGCCACCAATTTGCTGTTTATCCTGCTGTTTTGGCAGGGGCATAATCTGCCCTTCCTCTATTTGGCCGTGGCCTTCGACAATCTGGCCGGCGGCTTGGCCAGCGCCGTATTTGTGGCCTTCCTCTCCTCGCTCACCAGTATCCGGTTTACCGCCGTGCAATACGCCCTGTTCAGCTCGCTGATGACGCTCCTGCCCAAAACGCTGGGCGGCTACTCCGGCAGCATCGTGAACCAAATCGGCTACGACGGCTTTTTCCTCTTCACCGCGCTCTTAGGCCTGCCGGTGCTCGGCCTGGTGTGGCTGGTGGGGCGCAAGCTGCCGTTGCAGGGGTAGGTTTTCAGGTAGCCTCAAGCAGGGCAGAAAGGCTACCTGAAAATCGAAATCCCAACGAACCCAATCTTGATTGGCTAAAAATATTGATACAAAACAAGCCGCAACATTCCCGCGTAGACACGCCACCCGCCTTTTGGTGTAGACTGCGCGCCACCCAGCGTTTTTATTTAGGAGCAAACCCATTATGCTGAAAAATATTCTCACCGCCGCCGTGTTATCTGCCTTGCTTGGCGCCTGCGCCGCCACCGGCAGCGGCAATGCCTTCCCCGCCCGTGCCGACCAGCTTTCCGCCCGCACCGAGCAGGCGGCTGCTGCTGTGCGCCAGCGCGAAGCGCAAGAAAATATTATTGCCTACTATGATGCCGACGGTGACGCTGCCGACCGTCCGATGAAAGGCGGCTACTACCGCGTACTGCTCGGCCGCACCGCCGAAGGCCGCGCCGTGGTGCAGGATTTCTACCAAGACAGCCGCACCAAGCAGATTAACCCCGTTATCATCGGCAAAGACAGCGAGCTGAAAAACTTCAGTTCCGACGTGATTGAAGGCTTGGTGGTGTGGTACACCCCCGAAGGTCGCCTCACTAATTTTGCCGAAATCCATGACGGCAAATCGCAACGTGCCGGTATGTATGCCGAAAACGGCCAGCTGGTGCTGAGCATTGCGGGTGAGCCGGATGTGAAAGACGCGCCCTTCGAAATGAAAGGCTACTACGAAAACGGCAAACCGATGTTCGAGCTAATCGACAACCACACCGAAAATGGCCTGATTCGCACCTACTACTACGCCAACGGCAACAAGCTGATGCAAAGCGTGGGTAAAGAGGATGCGGTTAAAACCGAATTCTGGAAGGAAGACGGCAGCAGCGCCACGGCAGAGGAGGTGCAACCCCAGCTGCGCGAAAGTCTCCAACGCGTGAATTATCTGATGAGCAAACACCTGCGCTAAGGCTGGTGTAATCCATCTCAAGGCTACCTGAAGGTTTTCAGGTAGCCTTTTGCTATGGCGGTGTGGGCAGCATCCCGTATGGAAAAATAATGAGTTTGGCTATAGAATTGCATCAATCTGCCAATCGCGCGGATACTTACCAATTCCTATGGGGAAATCTATGAACAAACTCTTCGCCACCGTGGCTGCGGCTCTATTGCTGGCCGCTTGTAATCCCAATCAAAACAATAGCCAAAACAATGCAGCATCTGCGCCGCCGGCTGCTTCCAGCCCAGTTGCCGGTCAAGCCGAAGGCCAACAGGCGCCTGCTATGGCTCTGCCTGCCGATGCAACAGAGCTTGAAGCGGCTGCCGCCAAGGCCGTGGAAGGCTATCAGCCCGCTGCTGAGAAGCAGGTGATTTATTTCGACAAAGAT